>JAKAHP010000004.1 GCA_021825505.1 Pseudomonadota bacterium | reverse complement strand
GCGCCGCGCAGCTCCAGCCAGTGCGCGCCCGGCGCGCGCGGCGGCGCGGCGGCGCGGATGCGGCGCGCGCCGCTGAGGTAGGCGCCGGTGAGCGAATCGGCGTCGGCCTCGATCTGCTGCGGCGTGCCCTGCGCGACGACTTCGCCGCCGTGCACGCCGGCGCCCGGGCCCATGTCGATGACATGGTCGGCGGCGCGGATCATGTCCTCGTCGTGTTCGACCACCAGCACGCTGTTGCCGAGGTCGCGCAGCCGGCCGAGCATCGCGATCAGGCGGTCGTTGTCGCGCTGGTGCAGGCCGATGCTGGGCTCGTCGAGCACGTACATCACCCCGGTCAGGCCGGAGCCGATCTGCGAGGCCAGCCGGATGCGCTGCGCCTCGCCGCCCGACAAGGTGTCGGCCGATCGCTCCAGCGACAGGTAGCTCAAACCGACGTCGTTGAGGAAGTGCAGCCGGGTGGCGATCTCGCGCACGATGCGCGCGGCGATCTCGGCGCGCGCGCCTTCGAGCTGCAGCGCATCGAACCAGGTCTGCGCCTGCTGCAGCGTCATGTGGCCGAGCTCGGGCAGGGTCAGCCCGGCGAGCTGCACGAGCCGTGCCTCGAGCCGCAGGCGGCTGCCGCCGCAGCTCGCGCACTGCTGCACGCTGCGCAGGCGCGCGAGCTCCTCGCGCACCGCCGCGGTGTCGGTTTCGTTCCAGCGCCGCTGCAGGTTCGGCAGCACGCCCTCGAACGGATGGCGGCGGGTCAGCGCGCGGCCCTTGGCGTCGACGCCGGGGAAGGCGATCTTCTCGTCGCCGGTGCCGTACAGCACGCGCTGGCGCTGCGCCGCGTCGAGTTGCTCGAAGGCGCTGTCGAGGTCGAAGCCGTCGTGCGCGGACAAGGCCTGCAATTGCTCGAAGTAGTAGCGGTTGCGGCGGTCCCAGCCGCGGATCGCGCCGCTGGCCAGGCTCAGCTCGGGGTGGGCGACGACCAGTGCCGGATCGAAGCGCTCGATGTGGCCGAGGCCGTCGCACTCCGGGCAGGCGCCGGCCGGGTTGTTGAACGAGAACAGGCGCGGCTCGAGTTCGGGCAGCGCGGTGGCGCAGATCGGGCACGCGAAGCGGCTGTTGAAGCTCTGCTGTGCGCCGCTGTCGAGGTCGAGCGCGAGCGCGCGGCCGTCGCTCAGGCGCAGCGCCGCCTCCAGGCTCTCGGCCAGGCGCTGGCGCAGGTCGCCGCCGGTGCGCACGCGGTCGACGACCACGTCGACTTCGTGGCGTGCGCCGTCGTCCAGCGCCGGCAGGCTCTCGGCGTCGACGACGACACCGTCGACGCGGAAGCGCACGTAGCCTTGCGCGCGCAGCCCGGCGAGCAGTTCCAGGTGGCCCCCCTTGCGCCCGTCGACCACCGGCGCCAGCAGCGCCAGGCGCTGGCCGGCCGGGCGCGCGAGCAGCGCGTCGACCATTTGCGACACGGTCTGCGCCTGCAGCGGCTGCTGCGGGTGCTGCGGGCAGTGCGGAACGCCGGCGCGCGCCCACAGCAGGCGCACGTAGTCGTAGATCTCGGTCACCGTGCCGACCGTCGAGCGCGGATTGTGGCTGGCCGATTTCTGCTCGATCGAGATCGCCGGCGCCAGCCCTTCGATGACGTCGACGTCGGGTTTGTCCATGCGCTGCAGGAACTGGCGCGCGTAGGCCGACAGGCTCTCGACGTAGCGGCGCTGGCCTTCGGCGTACAGGGTGTCGAAGGCCAGCGAGGACTTGCCCGATCCCGACAGGCCGGTGAGCACGACGAGGCGGTTGCGCGGAATGTCCAGCGAGACATTCTTCAGATTGTGGGTGCGAGCGCCGCGCACGCGTATGCACGCCTGCGGTGACGACTCGGCGGCTGCGGGTTCGGGTGGGCTATCGTTCATGTGCGCATTCGGGCCAACCCGCAACTATATCGGGAGCACGGCGTTGCGGGGCAGCCCCACGGGCGGCACGGTGAATACAACACCCCGCAAGTTCGCAGAGATTTGACGCCGGATCGGTGCGAATGAAAACGAGTACGGCAAAATCGTGTTTTTATCTTCCGAAGAACGATGTCGACCCCAGCACCGATCAGCGCCGCGCGCAGCGCCGTGTCCGCCGCCATGACCCCGCTCGAGCGCCGCGCCAGCATGACGCTGGCGTCGATCTATGGCCTGCGCATGCTCGGCCTGTTCCTGATCCTGCCGGTGTTCGCGGTCTATGCCGAACACCTGCCGCTGGGCCACGACAAGACGCTGGTCGGCATCGCGCTGGGCATCTATGGCCTGACCCAGGCGGCGCTGCAGATCCCGCTGGGCGCGGCCAGCGACCGCTACGGCCGCAAGCCGGTGATGATCGCCGGGCTGGCGGTGTTCGCGCTCGGCTCCTTCGTCGCCGGCGCCAGCGCCAACCTCCACCTGATCATCGCCGGTCGCGCGCTGCAGGGTTCGGGCGCGATCTCGGCGGCGATTTCGGCGATGGTGGCCGACGCCACACGCGAGGAGCATCGCACCAAGGCGATGGCGATGGTCGGCATGACCATCGGACTTTCGTTCGTGCTGTCGCTGGTCGCCGGCCCGGCGCTGTACGACGCGGTCAGCGTTCCCGGCATGTTCGTGATCACCGGCGTGCTGGCGCTGCTCGCGATCGCGGTGGTGCGCTGGGTCGTGCCCGACGTGCCCAGGGTCACGCACTCCGAGGAACTCGAGGGCCACTGGGCGCGCGCGGTGTTCACGCGGCCGCTGCTGAAGCTCGACTTCTCGATTTTCGCGATCAATTTCCTGCAGCTGTGCATGTTCGTCGTCGTTCCTGTCGCATTGGTCAAATACGCAGGGATCCCGCTGCTGCACCACTGGATGGTCTATCTGCCGGTGTCGGTGTTGTCGTTCGCGCTGGCCATCCCCGGCATCGTCTGGGCCGAGAAGCACGGGCACATGAAGGCGGTGTTCGTCGGCGCGGTCGCATTGCTGATGCTGACGATGCTGGGCTTCGCAGCCGGCTACCGCAACGTCTACGCGCTGATCGGGTCGCTGTTCGTGTTCTTCGTCGCCTTCAACCTGATGGAGGCCTTGCTGCCATCGCTGGTTTCGCGCACCGCGCCGCCCAGCCGCAAGGGGCTGGCGCTGGGCATCTACACCACCGGCCAGTCGCTGGGCCTGTTCGCCGGCGGCGCCATCGGCGGCGTGCTGGCGCAGCACGCCGGCTCGCGCGCGGTGTTCCTCGCCGCGGCCGGCCTGGCCGCGCTGTGGCTGCTGGTCGCGCTGACCGTGCAGCCGCCGCCGAAACGCGGCAAACCCAAGGCGGTCTGACGCCGCGCAGGGCTGCCATCGGCGCGACGCGCGCGACGCGCTATCCTTGCGCGATTCGCGCCACGAGCGCCTATTCCTGGAACGAACCATGGCCTCCGTCAACAAAGTCATCCTGATCGGCAACCTGGGCCGCGATCCCGAAGTGCGCTACGCGCCGTCGGGCGCCGCCGTGTGCAACGTTTCACTGGCGACGACTCGCCAGTGGAAGGACAAATCGGGCGAAAAGCGCGAGGAAACCGAATGGCACCGCGTCGTGTTCTACGACCGCCTGGCCGAGATCGCCGGTGAATACCTGAAGAAGGGACGCTCGGTCTACGTCGAAGGACGCCTGAAATACGGCAAGTACACCGACAAGGACGGCAACGAGCGCTACACCACCGACGTCATCGCCACCGAGATGCAACTGCTCGGCGGCCGCGAGGGCGGCGGCGCTGACGAAGGCGGCGGCTATACGCGCAGCCGCGAGACGTCGCGCCCGGCGCCGGCCGCGCGCGCACCGGAAGCCAAGCCCGCCGCGGGCAGCTTCGACGACATGGACGACGACATTCCGTTCTAGGACAGAAAAGGCCCCTTTTTGTGGGTACAAGCCCGCCCCTGTCGGTGGCCGGGATATGTTGCGCCAACAACAGAGTCCGGGGCGGGGCGAGAGCAGCGCTGCGCATCAGTGTGCATCGCGCGTAGGCAAGTTTGTGCAATAGAAACAATTTCAAACACATCCGAACGGCCTTGGTCCCGGCCGCCTCGCGTGCACGGTTGCGTGCTGGCGGGGATGCGCCGACGGAACGTCACTTACAATCTTGTGTTGACTTGATCGACGTTGTGCGCCAGCTATTCGTGGCTCGGGCGCAGCGTGTTGTCGCCCCGATGTTCGCCCTTTTGATAATTAATACGCATGGAGGGGCTGCGCTGCTGATGACAAGACGTAACTGAAGGTGCACTTCATCCTGTGTTTGACATGTCTGTACTCTCGATTGATGCAGTATCGAGACACGGCCCATCCTCGGGTTTTTCGCGTCTGGTGGGAGCGGACGTCTTGAAGGTCGCGTTGAATCTTCACTCTCTGCGAGCTCCGCGAGCTGGGATCGGCCGATACGTTGAGCAGTTGGCGCTGGGGCTTCAGCGGCATGCTGCCATCGATGAACTCGTTGGCTTCATCGACGGGCGTGTGCTCGGCGGTGAGCGTCTCGAGGCTGCGTTGCTCGGTACCGCCGGGGAAGTGGCGCCGTCGCTGCGCGGCTGGCTGCGCGCGATGCCGGGAAGTTACGCAGCGCGCGACTTGCTGCGGGCCAGGCGCGACCGCATGGCGCTAGCCCCCTATGCGCGGCGAGGCGCCGTGTACCACGAGCCGAATTTCGTCGCGCTTCCCTATGCGGGGCCGACCGTGGTCACCGTGCATGATTTCTCGCATCGGCGCCATCCGCATGCCCATCCGCGAGCGCGCGTGGCCTGGCTCGAGGCGGCATTGCCGCGTTCGCTCGCTCGCGCCGGGAGGATCATCGCGGTCAGTCGTTTCACGGCTGACGAATTGTGCGAATGCCACGAAGTCTCGCCCGAGAAGGTCCGGGTCATCCATCACGGGATCGATGCAGATTTTCGGCCGCGCCAAGCAGACGAGGTCGCCGCCACGCTGCGCGCATTGGATTTGCGCTTCCGCGGGTTCGTGCTTGCCGTGGGGACCTTGGAGCCGCGCAAGAATCTCGCCCGGTTGTTGCAGGCGTATACAGCCTTGCCACGTAGCGTGCGCCAGTCCTGTCCCTTGTTGCTGGTGGGGGCGCAGGGGTGGCGCCAGCGCGGTCTGGCGCAAAGGCTGCGCGATACCGAGGGGGTGCGTTGCATCGGGTACCTGCCGCGCCAGCAACTGCACGATTTGTACGCGGCGGCCGCCGTCCTCGCTTATCCGTCGCTCTATGAAGGGTTTGGATTGCCGCTGCTGGAGGGTTTTGCCAGCGCCACCCCAGTGCTGTGCTCGTCGGGCAGCGCACTGTCCGAGGTGGCCGGCGGTGCCGCGCTCGAGGTCGATGCGCTCTCGGTCGATGCGATCGAGGCGGGTCTGCGCACGCTGCTCGACGATGCTGAAATGCGTGCCGAGTACGCCGCGCGTGGCGTGCAGCGCGCGCGAGCATTTACATGGCGATCGTGCGTGGAACAGACCGTGCAAGTTTACCGAGAGGTCGCGGGCGAGTAATGCGGGTTCTGCAATTTGGCAAATATGCCTTCGCGGGCAAGGGGGGCATCGAGCGCCACGTGGAGGTGCTCAGTCGCGGGCTCGCCGCGGCTGGCGTCGACGTCACGGTGCTTGTATACGACAGCAGCGGTGGCCTGCAACGCGGCGAAATCGACGGCGTCAGGATCGAGCCGATTCGCGTGAGGCTGCACCTGGGCAGTCAGGCCATTGCCAGCGGATTGCGCCATCGAGTGCTCGAACTGGCCGAGCAAGCGCCGTTCGACATCGTTCATCAGCACTGGCCGGACCCCGGCGCACATTGGGCTGCGACGCGGATGGCGGGCGACGCCGTGCAGGTTGCGACGTGGCACAGCGATATCGTTCGCCAACGCGTGCGCGGCAGCCTGTATCGCGCGTTCGCCCGTCGATTCATGCGCAGTCCGGACGCGCTGATTTGCCCGACTGGCCTGCGCATGTGCGGGGAGCAGGGGCAGTTCATCGCTCCACAGGCGCTTCGCCGGTTCATTCCATTCGGTCTCGAGACCGAGGCATTCGAACTCACCCCGGCGCTGCACGACGAGGCTCTGGCGATTCGTCGGCAACTCGGCGGGCGGAAGGTCGTTTTTGCGCTGGGCCGGCACGTCTATTACAAGAGCTTCGACGCATTGATTCGTGCGATGGTCGGGCTCGATGGCGTGCTGTGTCTGGGCGGCGAGGGGCCGTTGACCCCGCAGTTGCGCAAGCTTGCCCAGGCCTTGCGCGCTCCGGTCGTATTTGCCGGCCCGATTCCGGAGACGCAGTTGCCGGCCTATTTTCATGCCAGTGACGTGTTTTGCCTGTCGTCGGCGCAGAGCGCCGAGACGTTCGGTTTTGTTCAGGCGGAGGCCATGGCCTCCGGCAAACCGGTGGTGAACACATGGCTGCACAATGGCGTCAACGAACTCGCGCCGGACGGCTTGTGCGCCTGCACGGTGCCTGCCGGCGATGTTGCCGCGCTGGCGTGCGCCATTCGCAGATTGTTCGACGATGAGGCCTTGGCCGCTCGGCTTGGCGCTCGCGGGCGAGAGCGCGTGCAGGAGTTTTTCACGGTGAAGCGCATGGTCGCCGACACCGTCGCGCTCTACAGCGAATTGCTCGAACGGCGCCGGCAGATGAAAGCGTAGCGGTCGCCGTCGCGGAAATCCTCGGCGCCCTCCCAGTCGCTGAAGCGCGGGGTGATGCGCTCGACGTCGTAGCCAAAGACGTCCAGCATCATCTCGATCGCACTGCATGACGGGACGAACACCACGGTGTGGTCAGCCGCCATGCGCGGGTCCTCGAGATCCTCGTGGTGCACTTCAATGACAGGCGCTTGCGCCCGACTGACCTTGGTGTCGATGATCAGATACGGCGCTGCCAGCATCGCGATGCGCTCGAACAGCTCCATGGGCTTGGCGACGTGGTAAAGCAGTCCGAGCAGCAACACCGTGTCGAAGCGCCCCAGTGAGCTGTAATCCAACTCGAAGATATTGGCTTGCAGCAGACGGTAGCGGCGTTGATCGACGCCGCGTGCGCGCATGACGAGTTCGAACTGGTCGATGTGCAGCTTGCGGGCGTCGATCGCCACCACTTCGCGCGCACCAGCCTGCAGCGACTGCAGTGTCCAGAATCCGGCGTTGCAACCGAGGTCGAGTACGCGCCCGTCGCGGATCGCTTCCGGGTGCGCGTCGATGAACGGTCGCCAGAAATAGTCGAGCCGCTGCGCATGGCGGTTGATCCAGGCTCGGTCGCGGACCGGCGTGTGCAATCCCGGCGCCAGTTCGATGGCGTAATGCCACTGGGGGAACCGCGTCAGCTCTTGTTCCAATTCCTGCCTATTGTTGGTCTGCATAGCCTCTCCATAGGGTCAGCCGCGCCGAGGCGGGGCCCGTGTAATCCAGATTGAATGTCGGTGTCGATGCCGGGACGCTGACGACCCAGGTGCTGTCGACGCCTATGACGGTTTGGGAGCCGAGCCGATACATCGCGAGGACCAGCGGCGCGCGACACGGCAGCCGCTCGGGGTGGCCCAACTGCGTCCGGGGCTTGTCGAGGCGCCAGTCGCAGCGGTCTCCGTCGCGGAAGAATTCGAGCGCCCAATCGCCGTTGCCGACGCGTAGGCGTCCGCGCGGCGGATCGGCCATGGAAAAGACCACGTCCCTCGCGCTTTGCAGGGGCAGCGGTTGCGCCGCCTGCAGCGCGGTGTGCGCCGGACGCAGGGTGCGCAACACCGTCAGGTCGTTGCGCAGCGGGGCGAACAGCATCAATCCCCCGACCGCTGCCGCAAGGCTTGTGCCTTGACGCGTCGGCGTGCGGGTTGCGGTGGCGCGCGCCAGCCTTGTGGACAGCCGTGCGCGCCAGCGCTCGAGCGGGCGCTCGAACAGATAAATCAAGGTCACCGACACCAGCAGGGTGACGGCCAGCGCCAGAGCGATCCGCTTGCCGCTGTCGCCGGGCGTCAGCAGCCATAGCAGGGGCAAATGCACCAGATACAGCGGGTAGGTCAGGTCGGAAAAAAAGCGGTCCAGCGTGTTTGACGGCGTCGTCTCGTGGAGATGGCGCACGATGTACGCGAAGGCGAAAGCGGCGAGCAGTTGCCAGAACGCAGGGGGCAGCAAGATGGGCAGGTACGCCGCAAGCAGCACCGAGACCGAGGCAGCGACAAATGGCAGCGTGGCGCCGCAACGCCAGGCGCGTGCTTCGCCTCCCAGCAGGAAAGCGAACAGGTAGACGAAGCCCGAGCTGTAGAAATACTGGAACCAGAGCGGACTCGCCGGGGTCGCGCCGGCCAGCACCCATGCCGCTCCGAGCAGCGCCAGCAGCAGCACCCGGCGGCGTCTCGGGTGATTGAGCAGCATCGGTGCGACCAGATAGAACAGCAGGTCGAGCGAGACCGTCCAGGCTTGCGGAAGCACGAAGCGGGCGCCGATGTCGAGGGTCGTGACCATGCCGCGCTGACCCCACATCATCGTCGCCGCGTAAGGCAGCAACGTGATGTTGTCGAGCAGCGCGCGCGGCGAAATATCCATCCCGACGGTGTAGGCGTGAGCCGCGAGTTGCGCCGCCAGCACGAGGAGGTACAGCGGGTAGATGCGCACCGCGCGGCTTGCATAGAAGCCGAGCACGCCGTGCTGCTCCGGCCGGTACTTGTGCTCGAGAATCCAGCCGATCAGGTACCCGGAGAGTACAAAAAAGCCCGTGACGGCGACCGCACCCTCGCCGATCGGCGACAGTGCGTGGGGCTCCACGGCCCGCAGCAGCAGCGGCTGGACGTGATTGCGGAACAGCCCGTAATGCTGGTCGACCACCATCAGCGACAGTATGAGGCGTAGCAGTCCGAGGCTCATCTGCGGCGCATCCAGGGCGAGTCCGACGCTCCGCGGCGGAGTTCGGTCATCAAGTCAGGGGGGTGGGGGTGGGGGTGGGATTGGTACCACAGCATGATAGTATTGTTAACTGCCAACCAAATTGACTATGTTAATTGGCATCTATCTCTCTGTCGGCGAGTGGCGAGTGATGGTCTCGCGAGCACCAGCACCAGCACCAGCGGCGGGGCAAAGGAACAGGGCAAAGTCAACTCGACGAAGGGAGCTTTGATGAAATTCAGCAGGCATGTTCTTGCAATTGCAATCGGGACGCTTTTCTCGGGCATGGCGTTGGCCGCGCCCAGCGCCACGCAGATGCCGGGTGGTGGGCAGGTGATCGCGGTCAGCACCGGAACCACCGTCAATGGTGGGGGGTTGGGCACCACGCTGGCCAACCTGCCCAATGGCTCGACCATCACGCTTTCCAATACCACTACAACCAGGTACAACGGGGTCGCTCCTTACGCCGTGATTCGCTGGGGCGGCTCGACCGGTGGGACGCCGAATGTCGCCGATGCGACCAACCCGCAGGGCTTCAATGTGGGGTCCGCGGCTGCGGTAACGTTCGCCAACGGGACGCCGAACTGGGGGTCGGTGCTGAACATCGATGCCTCGGGCAACGCGAGTGAAATCGATGGGTCCCTGCACTCCAACATCCTGAACTTTTACCTCGCGAACGGCAATGGCATCGTGATCGGCAATGGTGCGACGATCACCGCTGGAGGACAGGTCGGTCTGATCGGTTGGAACATGGACAACAGCACCGCGGCTTATGACTTCGCCGGGAACAATTCGTCCGGGGTTTCCTATCTTGACTTCGGGAATACCTCGACTCCCGGGGGTATCACCATCGGGTCTGCAACCCTGAACATTGGGTCAGGGACGTCCGATGGTTCGGTGCTTCTGCTCGGCGGTTCGATCGTGAACAATGGGACGATCAACATCAGTGCCGTTAACAATTACAACGACTTCGGGTATTTCGTGGCCGGTGCGGGTTGGGTGCCGACGAAGTCGACCGATACGGTCAATGGCGTTTCGAGTACCCCGGTTTATCGGGTTTACAGTGCATACCAGTATTCGCAAGGCTCCTTTGGTGTTGTCAACCTTGTTCCGGGGACCGGGAGTTATTCGTTCACAAATAACGGTGCGATCACCGTGACGCAAATCGCAAGCTCAAACCATAATTTGAGTGCCGTCCTTGCCGACTCCGGGATCACGAACACTGGTTCGATCACGATGACCAACAGTCCGCTGGTCCTCGCGACGAACCCAGCCAACGATGCCGCGGCAAAGAATCCGACGAACAACCCGATTTTCCTTGGGGGGACGATCACGGCACCGTATGCAGGCACCGTCCCTGATCCGTCCGACCTCGTGTCATCCTCATGTGGCTTCGGTAATGGCTGTTACAGTTCGGGGACTGCGAGCCTTGCCGTCTACGCACCGGGGAGCAGTGTGACGTTCTTCGTGCCGGCGGGTGGCGTGTATGGCGGCGCCGCTGGTGCCACCGGCAGTGTCAACGCGCCCGTGGCGCTGCTGATGGGAGCCCAGATCCAGGGCGTCAATGGGGCTTCGCCGCTGACGACCAACGATCTGACCGCGCTGGTCACCGACCGCATCAATGCCCCAGGGAGTACCGATTTCCTCAAGAACGGCTTCGGCATCAACCCTGAGACGACCGGAGGTCTGGTCAACGTTCACCTGTACTCGGCCGCTGCGGCGAATAACCCGGCGACGCCCAGCTACGTCAACCTGATGATCAATGGTGATGCGACTGTCGACTCCGCAGGGACCTGGAGCACCATTGCGACTCAGATCGATCAGAATTATTACAGTGGAAGCACCAGCGACGGTAATCCGCTGAGTGTCGACGGCAGCGGGAATTACTCCTATGCGCCCAATGCCCTGAACAACGCGACCTTTGGCACTGCGGCGAGCCAGGTGACGACAGGCGGGAGCCTGATCATTCAAGCCACCGGGAACATGAATCTTGTCGGGGGTACGACGGCTTCTGTATTGGATGGACTCTATTCCAATCTTTACGATACGTCGTTCGGATCGTATTCCTATTCGCCGTATTGGGTCGGATCGACCTCGCCTTTCGTTTTCTCCGGAGGCGTCGTGTTCAAGGCCGGGAAGTCCTTGGTCGTCAATGTTCCGGTGATCAACGCCTGGGGTTCGCTGGTCATTCCATATCAAGGCGTTTTTCTTGAATCGCCGAGCATCACCGTGAATAACCAGGCATTCTTCGTCACCGGGCCGGAAATGCGCGTGAACGTGAGTTCGACGCCGACTTCCGGGACTCCGGCAGTGTTCCTTGAAAACGGTGGCTCGATGGTCCAGGCTCCCAGCGTGGCCAGTGCGGCGATGGGCTCGGGGGTGTTTGCCAACACCTACAGCACCCTGATCAACGCGTACGTCAACGACCCGGCGACGTGGACCTCGGTGGTGAACAACACCCCGATGTAAATCCAGCGTGACTGATCGAGTCGAGCCCCGGTTCTGCCGGGGCTCGACATTTTTGGGTCATTGCCGCCAACCCGGCGTCCGCCGGGTTGCGTCGCCCGTGGATCCGACGTTCATGCCTGCGATTCAGCCTCAAATCTTTACGCCTCCCGCCACGCCTCCGAAGGTCATCGAACGTCGGCTTCCCGCCGATGCAGGGCCGCCGATCCGCATCCGCAGCCACGGCTATGACTATGTCGTGACCGGCAATACCCTGCTGCCAGCCGCGCGCATCCGCCGTGAACTTGCGGCAGCCACCGCGCCGGCCGAAGCCGGGCAGCGCTTGCTCGCGCTGTATCGGCGTCTCGGCCATGTGATGGTCGGCATGCGGGTGCTCACATCCGGCGACCGGGTCACCATCGCGGTGGTCGAAGGGCGCATCGTCGGCGTGCGCGAGCAGGTCCCGGGATTGGCCGCGTTCTACCGCGGTGTGGCCTTCGATCCGGCCGTCACCAACGACCAGTTGCTGCGGCGCAACGTCATGGCCGATGCCTACGCCAGCGCCAGTGGCCTGGACTTTCGTCCGAATCTGCGGCCGGCCCCGCAACCTGGGGGCTCCGACCTCGTGCTCGGCGCGGTGCCGCACCCGGGCTTCAAGCCGCTGTCGGGAAGCGCGCTGCTGGGCAACTACGGCAATCGCTACGTCGGTGGCGTGGTGCTCGGCGAGAACCTGCAGTTTCAGCCGGGGCACGGAACGGTGTTTGCCCTGAACTATGCCCATGGCCTTCCGGAACTGATGAACGCGAGCCGCGGCAGCCGCTACGACGGGGCGGGGGTGTCGGCGGCGGTCGTCACCCCCTGCGGCAAGTACAGCCTCGCCTGGGCGCGGGCGCAATATCGGGTCGGTGCCGCCGGCGCGCCGCTGTACCCGCAAGGCAGCACCGAGACCTGGACCCTGAGCGGCGAGGATCTGCTCGCCGCGACGCCGACGGCGCGCTTCGGCGTGCACGGCGCGCTCGCGCACGTGCATGTCGCCAGCGACGTCTACGGTGGGGCCTATGTGCTCACGGATCAGGACTACAACGATGCGTCGCTGGGGTTCAACGTCGCGAAGAACGTCGTGGCCTTCGGTCGTCAGGCAAGCCTCGGTGCGACCGCCACGGCGACGCTCGGCCTGAGCGCGCCGCGCGGCACCCTCGCCTTCACCCAGACGGGGGCACCGGAGTCGCGCTTCCGCTACATCGACGTCGATCTGAACTGGGCGCAGTCCCTGCGCGCCGGCTGGAGCCTGAGTCTCAGCACCTCGGGGCAATGGTCCTGGAGTTCGCTGCCGCAGAACCAGCAGTGGGTGCTTGGGGGCATCGGCAGCCTTTCGGCGTGGTCACCCGCGATCGTCGTCGGCGACCGCGGCATTCTCGACCGCGCGGTGCTGCAGTCGCCGGCGCGATCCTTCGGGCATTGGGCAGCCTCGGCGCAGGCCTTCGTCGAACAGGGCGCAGCGTCGTCACGCTACACGCCACCGGGCACCCCTGCCTGGACGGGGCTTGCCGACGCGGGCTTTGGCGTGAGCCTGCAGTGGCGCCGGACCCAGCTCAGCCTCGTGGCCGCGACGCGCATCGATTCGCACAACATCACGCAGGCCGACCGCAACGGCCGGCGCGCCCTGTACGTGGTGCTGCAGCAGGGTTTCTGACATAGGGGAACGACGATCATGAAGCTCAAGCAAAGCCTTCGCCTCGCCGTGCTCGGCACCCTGGCATCGCTGGGGCTGGCCGCGGGGGCCTCGGCGCAGGACCTGGTGCGGGTGAATGGCCAGACGCTGACCGTGGCGCAGCTCCTCGCTACCGCGCCGCAGGCCCTCAGCGACCCGCGCGTGCGCGCCGAAGCGCTGCAGCAACTCGTTCGCGAGCAGCTTCTCGCCGACACCGCCGGGATGCCGCTGGAGTCGGTGCAGAGCCAGATCGATGCCGGGCAGGCCGATGTGCGCCGCCGGCTGCTGGCCCAGTTCGCGGTCGAGCGCTATCTGGCTTCGCACCCGGTCGCCGAGTCGAAGGTCGACGACGTCCTGCGCCATGTCCTGGCCGCGGCCCCGACCGAGCAATACTGGATCCGCAGCATCGTGGTGTCGACGCCCAAGCAGGCCTCGGAAGTGCTCGCGAAGCTGAGGCGTGGCGCGTCGTTTGCACGACTCGCCATCGACGTCAGCCAGGCCGACAACGCGGCGTCCGGCGGGGCCTTGGGCTGGAGAGATGCGTTGAGCCTTCCAGCTCCATATCTTGCGCTGCTGCAGCAGTTGAAGCTCGGCGAAATTACCGGCCCGATCCCGATTGACCAGGGATTCGCAGTCATCGAGCTCCTTGGCCGGCGTCACGCGCCGAAGGTCGACGCCGCGTCGTTGCGCGCAGGCATCGTCCAAAGCCTCCGTAAAGCGGAAATCGACACCTACGTCGCGGGGCTGGCGAAGAAGGCGCACATTCAATGGGTCGACGGAGCGAAAGGCGCTGGCCAATGACAGCCGCTGGATTCAGCCACGCTTGGAGGCTTCCCGCTGCCATCGGCGCCTCGCTGGTTCTGATCGGTTGCGCCGGCCAGGGGCCTGAGGTCGTCGTGCGGCCCGTCGCGGCGGCGCATTATGCTCCCACGGCGCTGGTGCAGGTGCTCGAGGGCCTGCCCAGGCACCCCTATGCCGAGTTGGCCCATATGCGCGCCGACGCGCCGGCAGGCATGAGCCGTGCCCAGTTGCTCGCCGCGCTCCAGCAGGCGGCTGGCAAGCTCGGGGCCGATGCGATTGTGGTTACCCGACTCAGTCGCGAGGGCCCGCCGGCGGACTCGCTCCGCTTCGCGCCCTCAGGCGGGGCCCTGCAGCAGGTGGCGGTGCCGCGTGCGTGGCACGCCGAAGCCCTGGCCATACGCTTGGGCGCGGCTGGCGGCAACGGTCCATGATCCCGGCGAGATGGTGGGGCGGAATATGATCGCGGCTTGGTTGCAACTCTCCTTCGTCGACCCGTATCGTCGGTTCGACGCCTTCGCCCGGGTGTCGGCAGGGGCGGCAGGGTTTTTGTCCCGGAATTCCTGATGCAATTCTTCACCATCTGCGCCAGCAACTACCTTGCGTTGGCCAAGACGCTCGCGGCATCGGTGCGGCGGGTCTACCCCGAAGTCACGTTGCAGATCTTTCTGCTCAACGACGTGCATTGCGTCGAAACCGAAGCTTATCGCCTGCGCCATATCGGCGAGGCGCTTGACGAGCAGGATCGCCTGCAGCGGCTCCTGCGTTACAACATCCTCGAATTCTCGACCTCGGTCAAGGCCGCGGTCTTTCGCACCCTCTTCCAGGAAGGGTGCGAGTCGGTGGTCTATCTCGACCCGGATATCGAGTTGTTTTCGCGCCTGGATGAAGTCCACGCGCTGTTCGCCGAGGGGCGCTCGGGCGCGATCGTGCCGCATATGCTCAGCCCGCTGCCGCGCGATGGCGAGCACCCCGACGATTTCGAGATCCTTCGCACCGGGACCTTCAATCTGGGTTTCCTGGCGCTCAACGCCACCCGCGAGAGCGCTGCGCTGGTGGAATGGTGGGACGAGTGGCTGAAGACCCATTGCTGGGGCGATCCGAGCACCGGGGTCTTCACCGACCAGAAGTGGCTGGATTTCGTGCCGGCGATGTGGCCTGGAGTCGCCGTGCTGCGCCATCCCGGCTATGACGTGGCCTATTGGAACCTGCATGAACGCGCGTTGGCGCGGTCAGACCAGGGGTGGTCGGTGAACGACCAGGTGCCGCTGCGATTTTTCCACTTCAGTGGCTTCAACCCCGGGCACCCACGCGTGCTTTCCAAATACGACACGCGGCACACCTCGGTACGGTCAGGGGCGTTGGCCGAAATGCTGCAGGCCTACGCAGCGCAACTGCTACAGCACGGCCACCTGCAGCACAAGCTCGAGCCATTGCCGACGCTGCGCTTCAGCAACGGCGCACAGTTCGATGTCGTGGCCCGGAGCGCCTATGCGCAAGCCGAGGCGCGCGGGCTGAAGTTTTCACGCATCCTCGAAGTCGGCGACGGAGGCGGCTTTCATGAGTGGCTGACGGGTCGCGTCGCGGGAAGTCGGCATTCGCGCTATGTGCATGCGCTGCTCGACTTGCGGCAGGATGTGCGCACGCACTTCGGCGATCTGGAGGAAACGCAAGCCGAGGCGCTGTGTCGCTGGATCGTCAGCAATGGCATGGCCGAGCAGCAGCTCGATCCGCAGTTGCTGAAGGATGCCGGCGTGATCGGCATGGCGGCCGGCGTCGACGCATCGCCCAGTGTGAATTTCATCGGTTACCTGCGCGCCGAGTCGGGGGTCGGCGAGGCTGCTCGCGGATACGTCAAGGCGCTCGGTTCGGCCAACGTGCGTCTGGCGCTGATGGACATCTCGAACCTGACGAGCTACAAGCTGCTGGGCGAACTAGAACCGCTGCCCTTGCGTGACGAGATGCCGCCCGCGCCGTACGGCGTGAACTGGATCCACGTCAACGCCGACATGCTACCGGCCACGATCGAGCATTTTGGCCAAGACCTGTGCGACGGACGCTACAGCGTCGGTTTCTGGGCCTGGGAGTCGGAGCATTTCCCGGCTGAATGGGGGCGGCGTGCGCAGATGGTCGATGAGATCTGGGTCGGCAGCACCTTCATGGCCAAGGCGATCGCGCCCTGCGTCGATGTGCCGGTGCTGACCTTTCCCCATGTGGTCGAGTTGCCGCAGGTCGCTCCGGAGCGCGAGCGTTTCGGGATGGCGCCCGACGAGTTCGTGTTCTTGTTCTCCTTCGATTTCCATAGTTTCGTCGAGCGCAAGAATCCTGCGGCGGTGATCCGGGCATTCAATGAAGCGTTCGCGGCGTGCGACAAGGCGCGTCTGTTGATCAAGACCACCTCGGGCGCCGCGTTCCCGAGCGAACTCGATGAACTGTCGCGCATGGCGGACGGCGTGCGCGTGCGTATCTGGGACGAGACCCTCGAGCGACGGGACATGCTCGCGCTGCTGGCCTCGGTCGACAGCTATGTCTCTCTGCATCGACTCGAGGGGTTCGGCTTGGGCATGGCCGAGGCGATGGCAATGGGCAAGCCCGTGATCGCCACCGGGTATGGCGGGAACACCGATTTCATGACAGTCGGGGACGCATTGCTGATTCCCTTTGAACTCGTCGAACTCGAGCGCGCTGTCGGACCGTACCAGCAGGGCAGTCGCTGGGCCGAGCCCGATGTGGCTGCGGCGGTTGCCGCGATGCGCCAACTCTACGACGATCGTGAGCAGGCCGCGGCGCTGGGGCGGCGCGCACGAAGGGCGATCGAAAGCCGACTCAGTGCTGTCGCGGTCGGGAAGCGCCTGCGCGATCGTCTCGAACATATCGAGCGCAGCGCGTGTGAGAAGGCGCGCGCCCGGTCCGTCCGTGTGCCGCCCCCGGTGTCGCGGGTGCGCCGGCGCACCGAGCGCGTGCTCTCGCGTCTGGCGGCTGTGGTGCGGAACCCGCGCCGCGCACTGTGGTACTGCAAGCAAGGCACCGTCTACCTGCAGCGGCAGGGCTTGCGCGCGACGCTGCGCAAGGTGCGACAGGTCCTCGCAGGAGCTTGAGGTCAGCGCGGCGAGGGCCGCGCATCGTATGTACTGTTCTGTTGTTCGAGGTCAATCAGCCGTGCCTCGCGCGGGCGTCGGGGGCCCTTGATTCGCAGGCCGGTGCGCTCCGGTGGCCCTGTGTCGGATGCTGCGGTCAAGGGCAGATCGGGTGCTCGATGTGTAGCTCGCGACTTTCGGTCGCGCACTTCCCACGCAGCAGTCTTGCCGTGGTCAGGACTTGTGGGTAACGCCAATCCCAAACCAGTTGCGGATAGGCGTCGATGTCTGGGTAAGCGTTCCAGCGAAACGTCAGCGGGTTGTAGATGCCCTGCAATCCGGCGAACAGTCCCACGACCAGCAGGCCGCGCACCCAACGCAGTGAGCGTTGCGGGCGCGGTTGCATCGTATCGGTTATGCGGAAAGCCAACAGCGCACCAACGTAGGCCATGTCAGTGAGGATTCTGGGTCCGTAGGACCACCCACCTGTCCATTTCGGAAACAGCGCATTGAGCAGGAACAGTCCGACCCCGGCTAGTGCAAGACAAATGACGTCCGCGTCCCTCCGCAGGCGCATGCGCCGACCCATCAAGCTCGCGGCAAACAATGCGAACGTGGCAAGCAGAACGGGGGAGTAGACGAAGACGCTGCGCGAGGGGCTGGCCAGTAGCGCCAGAAATGCGTTCGCGAAGTCTGCAGTGGACAGTCGCGAGCCGAGGTAGTAGGGCGGAAGGTTGAGGCCGAAATGGTGTCGCGACCATTGCGAGAAGCCCAGGAGCAGGGCGGCGGAGACCGCTCCGCTGTAGAGCAAGGCAGCATATTGACGGCGCAGCATCAGGGTGCTGAAGGTGGCCAGAATGATCAGAGCGAAGGAAGGGCGCACCAGGTATCCGAGGAATAACACAGCGCCCAGCGCTGTCGCCGCTGCAGGGCGCTGCAACGCCTCTGCGTCAAGCATGAGCATCACCGTTCCAATGAGGAGCACTTCGATGTCGATGCTCCAAAGTCCGGTCGCGACGACCGGGCCCACAATGGTGCCGAATAGGATGAGCCCGGAGGCTGCCAGCGCACCAGCACGACCTGCAAGGTATCGTCGCAGATAGGCGTAAGTGACCACCAGGATGAGGAATACAAGCAGGGTGACAGCGACGCGTTGGCCCGCCGCGTCGCCGCCTGGAGCCAGTGCGTCATAGCCCAGCCCATGCGCAATCGCGACGGCGGGTGCGAGAAGCAGGGGCGTGCCGAGTGGGAAGTAATACTCGATGCGCTTCGGGCCGAACTCGAAGGCCTGGTAGGACAACGATCCGTCAGGTTTGCGGAAGTATTCGCCGTAGGCCCCGCCGAGTGTCACGGTGTGATTCAGCGCGATGTCTTGCGCCACGACCAGTGTGCCATGCGCGTCGGCGATGGAGTTGACGAAATGATTCGCGCTGGCGAGCAGTGCGCGGAACAGGGACCAGACAAGGTACACGTGCCGTCTGGTGGCCGCGATAAACCGGGTTGCTGTTTGGTGCATGACGTTGACCAGCCGGTCAGGCTGTCGCGGGAGGGGGCGGCGTTCGCCGCCTGCGGTGTCGAGGAATGCAGTCTCAGTAAGGCAGCCGCTCGAATTCCCATATGCACTGCCCGCGGGGATGCGTGTCATCAGCGAGGCGACGTGCCTTCAGGGGCAACCGGTGCCAGTCGAGGATGGCGTGCAAGTGCGCCGCCGTGACATGGTAGGGGTCCATCGCGGGATGGCTCACGATGTCCATGCGCTGGCTCGCCGGCGCGAGCCATGCGACGGCATCGGGGACTTCGAACACCGTCGAGTAATAACGCCCACCGGGTTTGAGAACAGCGCTCATGCGCGTCAGGCACAAGGCGATGTGGTTCAGCGGTAGATGGGTCCATAGACTGACGGAAATCGCTCTATCGAATTCGATTCCGAAGGCAGAGGCATCGAAATCGGCGCGGACTGAGAAATTCTCCTCGCGACACTTGGCAGCCAGACCCGCGGCCGGCACCTCGACGTGCAAGCCGGCATGCACGAGGGACGCGTTCACATCGACGCCGTAGTAGTGCATCGGGTGCAGGTAGTCGATGAATCGCACGCCACCGCGAAGGCAGCCGCAACCCATGTCGAGCAGAGTCATGTCGCGGGTGAGTCCACCTAGGCCGCACATCATCTGCAATTGCCACTCGCCGAGTTCGTCCCACAAGCCGCCGACGAAGCTTCGATGTTCCCTTCGGCCGATATCCGCAGCGTCGAGGCGCTTGCCGTAGTCGTTGATGTTCATGCCCGTCAAGTTGTTCGTTTGTATGGCTTGATCTGTTGCCGGTACAACCGCGATTCCAGTTCAGCGATGCGCTGCCGTTGTCTCATCATCGCCATTTTGAGTATTGTCTCATTGCCGGGCGCGGCATCGGCCAGGCTGTCTTCAGCCTGCGCTTCGGGCGGCGCAACCGCGGCATCGGGCGCGGCGACCGATTCGTGCTCCTGCTGTCCGGGCACGGGGGACGGCGTCGAGGTCGCGGTCTGCAGGGCGGCATACGCCTCGGATAGCGCTGAATGCGCGGCCTGCGAGACATCCAGCGCGTGGGCGAGATTGTTGGCGTGCTTGCGCATGTCGATCAGGCGTTGTTCGACGTACAGGCAGCTCTCGAGAAGCTGAGCTTCGTGCGGAGCCGCAACGCCGAACGGGTTGTGCGCGGCGCCGGCTTTGAGCAGTGACGGCGCACCACGCAGCCGCTTCCAGAGCGCGGCGTAGAACGCGTGCAAGTCGGCGGGTAGGTGTTCTCGCGAAGCTTCGGCCTCGAAATGGTTCAATCCGCGCGACAGAAATTCGTCGCAGTAGGCGCGCAGTCGCCGCGCGTCGGGGGCATCGAGGCCGAGATCGCGCGCAAGCCGAGGGAGCTCGACCATCGGGTTCGACAGCAAGTCTTCGTAAAACAGGTGGCCGCCTCGCATACCCTGAAATGCACTGAATGCTTCGACGTTGTGAAGTCGCCAAAGCAGAAGGCCCTGAGCCAGGGGCATGCCATTGCGGCGGAGCAGGGACTGCGCGACAGCGAAAGGTTCGCGCAGCACGAATACACAGCGCGTGTCCACCGACAGCTCGCGCAGCGCTGGTTGCCAAAGCCAGAACAGGCGGCACATGCGCGGATCCTTGAAGGCCCAGAGGGGCATCTCCAGTCGATCGCGCAGCCGCTGCCCGATGACCTCGCGTTGGGCCTCGATCAAATCCGGTTGCACCGTCGCCTCGGCGCTTGCCGTGACGCTGTCCCAGGCCAATCCCTGCTGGGCCAACCACCCTTCATTGAGGTGCTGCAACTGCTGGTCCTCGAAGAAACCGAGTGGGTTGTCGGCAGCCCCCGGCATCAGGTGTTCGCCCATGTTCGCGCCCAGCACCTCAAGCGCCTTGGCCGCCGCGGACGTGCCACTGCGATGCATGCCTAGGACGAGCAGTAGTATCGAATTCATTGCTGGGCTCGCAGAGCCGTCTTTGATGGATCAGATTTCTTCGGCTACCCGGTGCTTGGTGTGCACCCGGCCATGGCGCGTGGCGGCACGGCGGCACGCTGGCCGCGCAAAGCCCGGAGAGCCCGCCGTCGCCCTGCCATTCTGCCACCTTGCACGTTTGCCCCGCGTTGAGCTCCTGCTCGAGTTGGGAGCGACGCGCCAACCTACGGTCGACTGGTGCGTGGGCCCGGTTCGCAGCGTTGCTGCCGAATGAAGGAGTGCCGTCAACTTTGTGCGCTGCAGTGGCGGGATTCCGCCACTGCGCCACCGAGATTGTCACCCCTTTCGCCGCCGCGCAGCTGGCGCCGCGCTTGCCCAACGAGAGAGGCGGCGGTCCGGCGCGGGTGGCACGGAGCTTGCAAACCGATGCCGGCAGTCGCCCGTGCGCGGCTGCGCCACGATGACCGCGCGGCCCATGCAGCCGGCGGCTTCCCGCCATCCAACAAGGAGACACTGATGCGTGATCGCAAGCCCCTGTTCGTCAAACTCGCCGCCGTCGCGGCCGCGCTGGCCTGCGCCGCGGCGCAAGCCGCGCCGGCCCCGGCCCAGATCAAGATCGGCACGCTGTACGCCAGCAGCGGCCCGTTCGCGGTGGCCTCGCAGAGCGAGTTCGCCGGGCTGAAGTTCTGGGCCGGCCTGGTGAACAAGGACGGTGGCGTGTTCGTCAAGGCCTACGGCAAGAAGATCCCGGTGAAGATCGTCGCCTACGACGACCAGAGCTCGACGACGACCGCCACCACGCTGTACAACCAGCTCATCTCGCAGGACAAGGTCGACCTGCTGGTGTCCGACTTCGGCTCGGTGCTGACCTCGGTGGCGATTCCGCTGGCGGCCGAACACAAGATGCTGCTGATCGACCCGACCGGTTCGGGCGCCAATTTCTTCACCTCGAAGACCGACTACCTGGCCGACGTCAGCATCCCCTCGTCGCAGGTCTGGCCGGTGCCGCTGGCCAATTACCTGATCCAGCAGAAAATCAAGCGCGTCGCGATCGTTTACGGCGCCAACGACTTCGACGCCTCGCAGGCGCAGACCCTGAAGGAAGTGCTGGCCAAGGCCGGCGTCACGCCGGTGTACGACCATGGCGTGCCGACCACCGAGTCGAACTACACGATCCTGTTGCACACGATCGCCGCCAGCCGCCCCGACGCGGTGCTCGAGTTCGGCTACGCGCCCAACGACATCGCCTTCCTGAAGGCGCTGTCGCAGAGCGGTCTGCACTTCAATATGGTGTTCAGCGTGTTCCCGGGCCAGCTGATGAACCTGCTGGTGAAGAACGTCGGCACCAAGGCGCTGGCCTACACCTACACCTACCCGACGCCGCCGCTGGTGAGCTACGACAAGGTCGACTACGGCATGAACACCGCGCAGTTCACGCAGGCGTTCCAGACCGCGACGAAGCAGCAGCCCAACTTCCTCGACTGCGCCGGCTACAACGCCGGGCTGATCATGCAGAAGATGCTCGGCATGGCGCCCAAGTTCGCGCAGACCGACTTCCACCAGGCGCTGCTCGACATGTCGGGCAAGACGACCACGCTGCAAGGTCCGTTCCGCATCAACGCCAACGGCGCCCAGCTCGGCCAGCCGTTCCCGGTGGCGCAGATGGTGCCGCAGGGCGAAGGGCTCAAGCTGGTGATCGTCTATCCGCAGGACAAGGCCACCGGCAAGGCGGTCTACCCGGCGCCGAAGTCCTGATCGGCACGGCCTGGGGCCGGTCGCGCGGCAGCGCGCCCGGCCCGTCCCCCGCGCAACGGCGCGGCCGCAGCTCGGCCGCGCCGTTGGTGTGCGATTCCCCGCGCGAGGAAACAACGTGGAACTCTTCGAATACGCCGTGATCGGCGGAATTCTGTACGGGATATTCTTCAGCCTGGTCGGTCTCGGGCTGAACCTGATTTTCGGCGTCATGCGCATCATCAACCTCGCGCATGGCCAGTTCATCGTGCTCGGCGCGTACTGCGCGTGGGCGCTGAGCAGCCACTACGGGCTCAATCCGCTGTGGGGCGCGGCGCTCGCGGTAGCCGGCGCGGTGGTGCTCGGCTGGCCGCTGTACCGTGCGGTGGTGCCGCGCCTGCAGCGCAGCGCCGACCCCGAGATGCTGTCGTTCATCCTGTTCTTCGGCGTCGGCCAGATCCTCGAGTCGCTGACCGTGTTCGCGTTCGGCGCCGACCAGCGCTCGCTGCCCGACGACGCGCTGGGCGGCGGCAACATCGGCCTGCTCGGCCAGCAGTTCCCCGACAGCTGGTGGTGGGCTGCGGCGTTCAGCGTCGCCGCGATGGTCGGGCTGTGGTTCTATTTCACGCGCACCCGCCCCGGCTATGCGACGCGTGCGGTGATGGCCAACCGCGAGGAGGCGCTGGCCACCGGCATCGACGTGCACCGCGTGTCGGCGATCGCCTTCGTCGCCGGGCTGGCGCTGGCCGGCATCGCCGGCGTGTTCGTGCCCTATCTGCTCGGCTCGGTGTCGCCCGACCTCGGCGGCGGCCTGACGACGACAGCGTTCGCGATCGTCATCATCGGTGCGCTGGGCAATCCGCTGGGCACCATCGTCGGCGGGCTCGTGTTCGGCCTGGGCACGATGCTGATGCAGACCTATTACGCGTCGTGGTCGAACGTGGTGCCCTACGCACTGCTGCTGGCCATCGTGCTGGTGCGGCCCACAGGGCTGCTCGGAAAGGCGGTGCGCCATGCCTGATTCGTCCCTCCATCCGCTGCGCCGCGCGCGCCCGGGTCTCATCGTGCTGGCGCTGTCGGCCGCGGCCTTCGCTCTGCTGCCGCACGTCTACGGCAACCTGACGCTGCTGTTCACGCTGATGACCTTCGTCGTGCTGGCGCAGGGGCTGAACCTGCTGTACGGCTTCACCGGCTACCTGCCGTTCGGCTACGTCGGCTTCTTCGGCTGCGGCGCCTACGGCACCTCGCTGCTGGTGCTGCACACGCATTGGCCAGTGCTGCTGTGCGTGGCCGGCGGCGCCGCGGCGTCGCTGCTGATGGCGCTGCTGCTGGGGCCGCTGCTGCGGCTCTCGGGCGCGTATTTCTCGATCGCCAGCTTGGCGGCGTCGCAGATCCTGTTCTTCGTCGTCTCCAACCCGAACCTGGCCGACGTCACCGGCGGCCCTTACGGGCTGAAGATCGAGCGCGTGTTCGCGCCGCACGCCAGCTACGACGCGATGCTCGGCGTGCTGCTGCTGGCCACGGCGATCGCCGCCTACTTCCGCTCGTCGCGCTTCGGCCTCGCGTTGCGTGCGATGAAGCAGGATGCGATCAGCGCCGGGATGGCCGGCATCGACGTGGTGCGCCTGCGCCTGCTGGTGTGGCTGCTGTCGGCGATGGTCGCCGGGCTGGCCGGGGGCGTGTACGCGTGGAACCTGTCGGTGTTCTATCCGGACGCGGTGTTCACGCTGCAGATGTCGGTGTTCGCGATCGTGTTCGCGCTGTTCGGCGGGGTCGGCACGGTGCTCGGGCCGATGCTCGGCGCGGCGCTGCTGTACACGCTGTATTCCGCGATCGGCGTGTCGTCGCCGCAATACTTCCAGCTGATCTACGGCGCGCTGATCGTGGCGCTGGTGCTGTTCCTTCCTGGCGGCGTGCTGTCGCTGTTCACACGGCGGGGGATCGATGTCTACTGAACTGTTGCGCCTGTCGGGCGTGCGCAAGCGCTTCGGCGGCTTCGTCGTGCTCAACGACGTCAGCTTCGCGGTCAGCGCCGGCGAGATCGTCGGCCTGGTCGGGCCCAACGGCTCGGGCAAGACGACCACCATCAACGTGATTTCCGGGCTGCTGCGCGACGACGGCGGCCGCATCGAGTTCGACGGTCACGACATCGGCGCGCTGCCGGTGCACCGGCGCGCGCGGCTGGGCATCAACCGCACCTTCCAGGTGCCCAAGGTGTTCCGCGAGATGACGGTGCGCGAGAACATCGAGGTCGCCGCGCATGCCGGGCGGCTGCAGCCGGGCCAGGTCGACGCGATCCTCGAGGACATCGGCCTGACGCGCGTCGCCGCGCAGATCGCCGGCTCGCTGACCGCGAACCAGCAGAAGCTGCTCGACCTCGGGCGCGCGCTGGCGACGAGCCCGAAGCTGCTGCTGGTCGACGAGATCGGCGCCGGCCTGAACCCGGCCGAGCTCGGCGCGATCGCCACGCTGCTGCAGAAGCTGGCGGCGCGCGGCATCGCGATGATCGTGGTCGAGCACCTGCTCGACTTCCTCAACCGCATCACCGCGCGCGTCATCGTGCTCGGTGCCGGACGCATGCTGTTCGAGGGCGCGCTCGAGGCGGCGTCGCGCGAACCCGAGGTCGTCGCGGCCTTCTTTGGAGCTTGATCGAGATGTCCGCACTGCTTGAATTCAACGGAGTCGAGTCGGGCTACGGCCCGCTGCAGATCCTGTGGGGCGTCGACATGCAGGTGGCGGCCGGCGAGACCGTGCTGCTGCTGGGCGCCAACAGCGCCGGCAAGACCACGCTGCTGCGCACGCTGATCGGCCTGCTGCCGTGCCGCGGCGGCAGCATCCGCTTCGACGGCGAGCGCATCGACACACTGGCGCCGGACCAGCGCATCCGGCGCGGCATCGCGTTCATGTCCGAGCTCGGCGTGTTCCCGACCTTGAGCATCGACGAGAACATCGCGCTGGGGGGCTATTTCCTGCCCGAGGCGCAAGTGCGGCGGCGCAAGGCCGAGCTGTTCGAGATCTTTCCGGCGCTGGCGGCCAAGCGCCGCGCCCACGCCGGCTCGCTGTCGGGCGGGCAGCGCAAGATGCTGGGCATCGCCAAGGTGCTGGTGGCGCAGCCGCGCCTGCTGCTGATGGACGAGCCCTCGTCGGGGCTGGCGCCGGTATTCGTCAAGCAGGTCATCGAGGTGCTGCGCACCAGCATCGGCGACGGCACCGCGCTGCTCATCGCCGAGCAGAACGTGGCATTCCTCGAGCTGGCCGACCGCGGCTATCTGATCGACCACGGCCGGGTGCGCGTGTCGGGCACGCGCGCCGAGCTCGAGGCCAGCGACGCGGTGCGCGAGACCTACTTCGGCCTGTGAGCGGCGCGCGGTGCGCTACGCTGGCGGTCTGCTGCCGCGCCCGGCGCGCGGCTCGTTCCCGCACGTCCTGCCGCGCTCCATGGTTCATGCCGCCCGCACCCGCCTCCGCGGCCCGCTGCGCACCCCGCTGCTGGCGCTGCTCGGCGTCGCGCTGGCGGCGCTGGCCGGGTTCGCGTCGTGGCGCGCCGAGCTCGATGCCGGCGCCGGGGCGCTGCGCGCGCAGGCCGACAGCCGGCTGCACAACTACGCCGGCGCGCTCAGCGCCGAGATCGGCCGCTACGGCTACCTGCCGTCGCTGATCGCGCTCGACGGGCGGCTGCGGCAGCTGCTCGAGCATCCGCACGACGCCGCCGCGGTGCGCGACGCCGACGCCTATCTGCAACGCGCCAACCGCGCCGCGGGCTCGTCGGTGGCCTACCTGATGGACGCGCGCGGGCTGACGCTGGCGTCGAGCAACTGGGATACACCGATCAGCTTCGTCGGTGCCAACTTCGCGTTCCGGCCGTATTTCCGCGAAGCGCTGCGCGGGCAGCCGGGGCGCTTCTACGGCATCGGCACGATCAGCCGCGACTCCGGGCTGTATTTCTCGCAGCCGCTGCTCGAGGGCGGGCGCGTGATCGGGGTCGTCGTCGCGAAAATCGACCTCGACAAGGTCGCGGTGCCGTGGCAGGGCTGGCGCGATCCGGTGCTGGTCACCGACCGCAACGGCGTCGTGCTGCTCAGTTCGGTGCCGGCCTGGCGTTTCGAGCTGCTGGCGCCGTTGCCGGCCAGCGTGCGCCGGCGTCTGGCGCAGACCCAGCAGTACACGGTGGCCGGGCCGCTGCGGCCGATCGGGCTGCTGCCGGCCGGATCGGCGGCGGGCGCGCCGCTGTGGCGCCTGGCCCATCCCGCCTCCGGAGCGTTCGGCGCGCTGCCCCATCACGCCTTCATGGCCAACAGCCTGGCGGTGCCGGCGCTGGGCTGGCGCCTGCTGTCGCTGTCGGACATGCGCCCGGTGCGCGAGGCGGCCCGGCGCAGCGCGCTGGCCGGATTCGCCATCGCCGGGCTGCTCGAATCGCTGGGCCTGGTGCTGGTGCTGCGGCGTCGCGCGCAGGTCGAGCGCGTCGCCGGGCGCGAGGCGCTGGAGCGCGCCTACGGCGAGCTCGAGCAGCGCGTCGACGCGCGCACCTCGGCGCTGCAGCAGGCCAACGCGGCGCTGCAGCGCGAAGTCGACGAACGCGAGCGTGCCGAAGCGGCGCTGCGGCGCACCATGGACGAGCTCGCGCAAGCCGGCAAGCTGGCCGCGCTGGGGCAGATGGCGGCCGGCGTCGCGCACGAGCTGAACCAGCCGCTGGCGGCGCTGCACACGCTGTCGGACAACGCCGTGGTGCTGCTCGACAAGCAGCGCCTGGGCGAAGTGCGCGGCAATCTCGACGCGATTTCCGGGCTGGTGCGGCGCATGGCGCGCATTACCGGCGACCTCAAGTCGTTCGCGCGCAAGGCGCCGGCGGCGTGGCAGCCGTGCACGGTGTCGAGCGCGCTCGACGGCGCGCTGAGCCTGCTGCAGCGTCGTTTCGCGCAGGAGGACATCGAGCTGCGGCGCCGGTTCCCGGCCGTCGAGCCGCGCGTGATGTGCGACGAGCTGCGCCTGCAGCAGGTGCTGCTGAACCTGCTGGTCAACGCCGCCGATGCGATGCAGGGCGTCGCGCAGCGCCGCATCGAGGTCAGCCTCGACGTCGCTGCCGAGCCGGGTTACGCGCGCCTGTGCGTGGCCGACAGCGGCGAGGGCATTTCGGCGGCGGCGCGCGAGCGCCTGTTCGAGCCTTTTTTCACGACCAAGGCGCAGGGCACCGGGCTGGGGCTGGGTCTGAGCATCGCGCAGCGCATCCTGCGCGAGGTCGGCGCGAGCATCGAGGCGCAACCCGCAGCAGGAGGCGGCGCGATGTTCGTGCTGCGCTTGCGGCTGGCGGATCACGGAGGCGAGCAATATGGATGAGCACGACGCGCAGGGCACGGTGATCGTGGTCGAGGACGATCCGGCGGTGCGCCTGGGCATCACCCAGGCGCTGCAGCTGGCCGGTCTCGAGGTGCGCGCGATGGAAAGCGCCGAGCAAGCGCTGGCCGCGGTCGATCATGGCCAGCGCTGCGTCGTCGTGACCGACATCCGCCTGCCCGGCATCGACGGGCTGGCGCTGCTGGGCCTGCTCAAGCGGCTCGACGCGCAGCTGCCGGTGATCGTCATCACCGGCCACGGCGACGTGCAGACCGCGGTCGATGCGATGCGTGGCGGCGCGGTCGATTTCATCGAGAAACCGTTTTCCTCGGAGCGCCTGGCGCAGATCGCGCGCCAGGCGCTGCTGGCGCGCGGCGCCTGGCTCGACGCGCTGGCGCTGGGCGATGCGCCGCGCCGCATCGAGGCGCAGATCGTCGGCAGCTCGCGCGTGATGCGCGAGCTGCGCCACAAGCTGCTCGCGCTGACCGACGCCGAGGCCAGCGTGCTGATCCACGGCGAGACCGGCACCGGCAAGGAGGCGGCCGCGCGCAGCCTGCACGAGTTCGGCGCGCGCGCACGCCATGAATTCGTCGCGCTGAACTGTGCCGGCCTGCCCGAGACGCTGTTCGACAGCGAGGTGTTCGGCCATGAGGCGGGGTCGTTCACCGGCGCCACCGCGCGGCGCGTCGGCAAGATCGAGTTCGCCGCCGGCGGCACGCTGTTCCTCGACGAGATCGAGACCATGCCGCTGGCGCAGCAGGCCAAGCTGTTGCGTGTGCTGCAGGAGCGGCGCTTCGAGCGGCTGGGATCGAATCAGTCGCGGCCGATGCAGTGCCGCGTCGTCGCCGGCACCAAGGTCGACCTGCGCCGGCTGGCAGCACAGGGCGGCTTCCGCGAGGATCTGTACTACCGGCTGGCGGTGGTCGAGCTGCGCCTGCCGCCGTTGCGCGAGCGCATCGACGACGTGCCGCTGCTGTTCCAGAAGTTCGTGCTCGACGCCGCGCGTGCCGCCGGGCAGCCGTTGCGCCCGGTGCCCGGCGCGCATCTGCTCGACCTGATGACGCGCGACTGGCCCGGCAATGTGCGCGAACTGCGCAATGCCGCCGAGCGCTTCGTGCTCGGCATGCTCTCGGGCGACGACACGGCGCCGCCGCCGACGCCGAACTTCGAGCAGCGCGTGCATGCGTTCGAGCGCCAGCTGATCGTGCAGGCGCTGCGCCGCAGCGGTGGGCGCGTCAGCGTCGCCGCGGCGGCGATCGGGCTGCCGCGCAAGACCCTGTACGACAAGATGAAGAAGCTCGACATCGCGCGCGCCGACGCCGACGCGGACGACGAAGCCGGCTGATTCGACGCGCCGGCGATGGCAGGCGCGAGGCAGCGCAAATTCGCGCGTCGCGTGTCCTCCACCGCGTGTGCGGTGCGTTATACAGTGCAGCAAAGGGTCGAGAAACCCGCGACCGCGGGCCGCCCGCACAAGGAACGACGATGTCGAAACTGCCTGCCGCCGCCGCGCTGCTCGGCGCCGCCTTGCTCACCGGCTGCGTGGTCGCGCCGGCGCCGTACGCGCCGGCTTACTACCCCTCGGGCTATATCGCGGTGGCACCGCCGCCGTCGCGCGCCGAGTATGTCGGCGTCGCGCCGGCGCCGGGCTACTTCTGGATCGCCGGAACCTGGAGCTGGATCGGCGCGCGTTACGTCTGGAACCCCGGCCACTGGCAGGCGCCGCGCGCCGGCTACCGCTGGGTGCCGCAGCGCTGGGAAGGCCGCGGCGAGCGCTGGCGCGAGCACCCGGGGCATTGGGAGCGGCGCTGAGGCAGAGGCGCGCCGGCGCTCACTTGAGGCGCACGCCGGCGCCGTCCCACACTTCGATGTCGGTCGGGATGCCGGTGCGCACGCTCTGGCCGACGGTGCAGAACTCCTCGAACTGATCGAGGATGCGCTCGACGTGCTGCAACTCGGCCGCGGCCGCACCCAGGTCGATGCGCAGCGCGATGCGCCGCACGCGCAGGCGCCCGGCCTCGTTGCGGCCGACCTCGGCGCTGGCCGTGGTCGTCACGCCGCGCGCATCGTTCTTGAACTTGCCCAGCGCGAACAGCAGGCTGGAACTCATGCAATTGGCCACTGCGGCCAGCAGCAACTGTGCCGGCGTCGGCCCGTTGCCCTGCCCCAGCGGCGGCGGCTCGTCGGAGCGCAGCAGCGGCAGCTGCGGTGCGAATTCGATGTCGAACTGATAGGCGTCGCGCTGGCGCAGCGTGACGTGCGGGGCGGTT
The DNA here is from genome assembly GCA_021825505.1 of Pseudomonadota bacterium. Classification (GTDB taxonomy): domain Bacteria; phylum Pseudomonadota; class Gammaproteobacteria; order Burkholderiales; family Burkholderiaceae_C; genus Thiomonas_A. The sequence continues at coordinate 4,044 of JAKAHP010000004.1, read as the reverse complement.
TCGGACATGGCGGTCTCCAGACGGGGGGCGCGCGCTGCGCGTCGCGCATCCTGGAAGCATATCGGGGGCGATCCCGCGGCGCAGTGCGCTCGCTAAGATGATCCTGCGCCACCCGACCCTTCACGCCCTTTGCCGATGCCCGCCCCCGCTGCCGCGCCGCTTCCCGAGACCTGGCTGGCGTCGCTGCGTCCGCGCGTGCGCGCGACGCTGAACCTGGCGCTGGCGCTGGCGCTGGCCTCGGGCGTGGTGCTGATGCTGCAGGCCTGGCTGGTCGCGCGCGTGGTCGACGCCGGCGTGATGCACCGCCTGGCTTCGCCGTGGCCCTGGCTGCTCGCGTTGCTGCCGCTGTTCGCGCTGCGCTTCGCGCTGACGCGTGCCGCCGAACGCGTCGCCTTCCGTGCCGGCGCCGCGCTGCGCCGCGAGCTGCGCGACACGTTGCTGCAGCGCATGCAGCAGCTGGGTCCGGGCTGGTTGCGCGGCCAGTCGCGCGGCGAGCTCGTCGGCAGCGCGGTCGACGGCATCGAGGCGCTGGAGGCGTATTACGCGCGTTACCTGCCTGCGATCGGCGCGACCGCACTGGTGCCGGCGGCGATCCTGCTGGTGGTATTGCCGGTCGACTGGGTCAGCGGCCTGGTGCTGCTGCTGACGGCGCCGCTGATTCCCTTGTTCATGTGGCTGATCGGCAAGGGCGCGGAAGAGCTGAACCAGCGCCAGTGGGCGCGGCTCACCTATCTGTCGGGACGCTTCCTCGACACGCTGCAGGGGCTGACGACGCTGAAGCTGCTCGGCGCGGCGCGGCGCGAGGCCGAGGTCGTCGCGCGCGTGTCCGAGGACTACCGCATCAGCACCATGCGCGTGCTGCGCGTGGCCTTCCTGTCGTCGGTCGTGCTCGAGTTCCTCGCCACCGTCAGCATCGCGGTGGTCGCGGTGCTGATCGGCTTCCGGCTGATGTGGGGGGAGATGTCCCTGCTGCCCGGGCTGTTCGTGCTGCTGCTGGCGCCCGAGTACTACGCGCCGCTGCGCACGATGGGTGCGGTCTACCACTTGCGCATGGACGCGATCGGCGCGGCCACGCGCATCGCGCAGATCCTCGCCGAGCCGCTGCCGGCGCGCGCCGCCGCCGGGGTGCGGCTGCCGCGCGCGGCGCACGCGCTGCGTTTCGACGACGTGCATTTCGCCTGGAGCGAGGGGCGCGACGCGCTGCGCGGCTGCAGTTTCGAGGTTCCGGCCGGGCGCGTCACCGCGCTGGTCGGCGCCAGCGGCGCCGGCAAGAGCTCGGTGCTGGCGCTGCTGCTGGGCTTCGCGCAGGCGCAGCGCGGCCGCATCCGGGTCGACGACGTGGAGCTCGATGCGCTGGCGCCGGCGGACTGGCTGGCGCAGCTGGCCTGGGTGCCGCAGCAGCCGCATCTGTTCGCCGCCAGCGTCGCCGACAACCTGCGGCTGGCGCGACCCGAAGCGAGCGACGCGCAACTGCGCGAGGCGCTGTGCGCGGCGCACGCCGACGCCTTCGTCGATGCGTTGCCGCAGGGCGCGGCGACGCGCCTGGGCGAGCGCGGCGCCGGGTTGTCGGGCGGGCAGGCGCAGCGCATCGCGCTGGCGCGCGCGCTGCTGCGCGACGCACCGCTGCTGCTGCTCGACGAGCCGACCGCGCACCTCGACGCGATCAGCCAGCAACAGGTGCTCGACGCGCTGGCGCCGCGCCTGCGCGGCCGCACCGTGCTGCTGGTGGCGCATCGGCTGCGCACGCTGGAGCTGGCCGACCACGTCGTCGTGCTCGACGCCGGCCGTGTCGTCGAGCAGGGTGCGCCGGCCGCACTGCGTACCGCCGGCGGCGCCTACGCCGCGCTGTTCGCCAGCGCCTACGCCGCGCTCAGCCCCCTCGGGGGGCCGCGGCAGGCGCAGCCTGGCGCCGGGGGCACACCATGAGCGCGGCGCACGGCCGCTCCGAAGCCGCGCTCAGCCCCCTCGGGGGGCCGCGGCAGGCGCAGCCTGGCGCCGGGGGCACACCATCATGACTTGGCGTGACGACCTGCGCGTGCTGCGCCGGCTGTATGCGCTGTTCGCGCCGTGGCGGCGCTGGATGGTGGGCGGCGCGGCGGTCGCGCTGCTCGCGCTGCTGGCCAACGTCGCGCTGTTGGCGGTGGCCGGCGAGTTCATCGCCAGCATGGCGCTGGCCGGCGCGGCCGCGCTCGCGATCAACTATTTCACGCCGGCAGCGCTGATCCGCGGCGCCGCGATCGCACGCACCGGCGGGCGCTACGTCGAGCGTCTGCTGACGCACGAGGCCACGTTCCGCCTGCTCGCCAGCTTACGGCTGTGGTTCTACCAGCGCCTCGAGCCGCTGGCGCCGGCGCGGCTGCAGGCGTGGCGCAGCGCCGACCTGATGTCGCGCCTGCTGGCCGACATCGACACGCTGAACCAGGTGTATCTGCGGCTGTTCGTGCCGCTGGCCGTCGCCGCCGCCGGCAGTGTGCTGGCGCTGTGCGTGATGGCCCTGTACAGCGGCGTGGTGGCAGCGTCGACCGCGGCATTGCTGGCCATCGCCGGCGTCGCGCTGCCGGCGCTGCTGCGCCGGCGCGGTGCACCGGCCGCGGCGCGCCAGCTGCAGCTGCGCGCGCAACTGCGTGTCGACGTCGCCGATGCGCTGGCCGGCGCCGCCGAGCTGCGCGTGTACGGCGGCGAGGACGCGGCGCTGCAGCGCGTGCACGACGGCTCCGAGGCGCTGCTGACTGAGCAGCGCCGGCTCGCCGACCTGGCCGGCCTGGCCGCGGGCGGGGTCGGTCTGTGCGCGAATCTGGCACTGTGGTTCGCGCTGCTGTGGGGTCTGCCGCAGGTCGCCGCGCGCCAGCTGGCGCCGGCCCACCTGGCCATGCTCGCGTTTTTCGCGCTGGCCGTGTTCGAGGCGGTGGCGCCGCTGCCGCTGGCGTTCCAGCTGCTCGGCGAGATGCTCGCCGCAGCGCGCCGGCTGTTCGAGCTGGTCGACGTCGAGCCGCCCCCGCAGCCGCTGTCGCCCCGGCCGCGCGACGCCGCCATCGTGCTGCGCGACGTGCGCCTGCGCTACGCCGACGACGCGCCGTGGGCGCTCGACGGCGTCGACCTCGAGCTGGCCGCCGGCGCGCGGCTCGCGCTGGTCGGCGCCAGCGGCGCCGGCAAGAGCAGCGTCGTGCAATTGCTCGCGCGCTTTCGCGACTACACCGGCAGCGCATGCGTCGGCGGCCACGAGCTGCGCGACTACGCCGGCGACGACGCACGCGCGCTGCTCGCGGTGGTGTCGCAGGACGACTATCTGTTCCACGGCACGCTGCTCGACAACCTGCTGCTGGCGCGGCCCGACGCGAGCGAGGCGCAGATCGTCGAGGCCTGCCGCTGCGCCCAGCTGCACGAATTCATCAATGGCCTGCCCGACGGCTACCACAGCAGCCTCGGCGAAGGCGGCATGCAGCTGTCGGGCGGCCAGGCGCGGCGCCTGGCGCTGGCGCGCGCGCTGTTGAAGGACGCCCCGATCCTGATCCTCGACGAGCCGACCGAAGGGCTGGACGCGACCACCGAGCGCGAACTGTTCGGCGCGCTGGCGCAGGCCATGCGCGGCCGCACCGTGCTGCTGATCAGTCACCGCCTCGGCGCCCTGGCCGCACTGGTGGACGACGTCGCGGTGCTGCAGCACGGACGCGTCGTGCAGCGCGGCAGCGCGGCAGCGCTGGTCGCGCAGCCCGGCCCCTACGCGCAGCTGCGCGAGCTGTACGAGCCGGCGTGAGGTGCCGGCTCAGGCGCCGAGCTCAGAGCAGGCGCGGCAGGCCGGGCAGCGGCGGCAGGTGCGCGGCCAGGCGCAGCGCCAGCGGCTCGCCCGAGTCGAGCAGCGCGCGCGTGACGCCGGTACGCAGCGGCGCCAGCGCCTGCGCGGCGCGCAGCGCCAGCCCGCGCAACGCCAGCGCCGGCGGCCGCGAGTCGGTGTAGAGCCGCACCACCGCCTCGGTCGCCAGGTACAGCGGACGCGTGGCCAGACGCAGGCGGCGCGCGTAGCGCGCCAGTCGCTCGGCGTCGCCG
>JAKAHP010000144.1 GCA_021825505.1 Pseudomonadota bacterium | reverse complement strand
GAAGACGCGCTCGGGCAAGCTGCTGCGGCGCTCGATCCAGGCGCTGTGCGAGGGGCGCGACCCCGGCGATCTGACGACGCTGGAGGATCCCAGCGCGCTCGAGCAGGTGCGCGGCGCGCTGGCCGCAGCCTGATTGCGCGCCGGGCGCGGCAGCGCTCGGCGCCGCGCCTCGAGAGGCCTGTGACGTCCACGACGTCGCGGGCTTTTTTGTTCCTGGGGGCGCCGCGCGGCGCCGCATTCCGGGGCTTGATCCCACAAGAGTTTTAGGGAAACTCCTAGGCGTCATGGGCTGGACGCATGCAGGAATCTTCCTACAATTCATAAGTACTTGCTTATGTGCAGATTAGCCCGATGCCGAACACTCCAACACCCCTGCAGCTGCTGGGTCCCGCCGAAGGCGAGGACGAGGCGGATGCCGAGCGCGTGTTCGTCAACGCGGCCGAACTGTTCAGCGTGCTGGCCACGCCGCTGCGTTTGCGCATCCTGAACGCGATCTGCAATCAGGAACGCAGTGTCGGCGACATCATCGATGCCGTCGAGTCGACGCAGCCGAATGTGTCGCAGCACCTCAAAGTGCTGTACCAGGCCGGCATCGTCGCCAAACGGCGCATGGGCAATTCTGTGTATTACCGGGTGCAGAGCGAAAAGGCGGTGCAGTTGTGCCGGACCGTCTGCACCCAGATCGCCATCGAGCTGGACGACCCGGGTGCCGTCGCGCAATCGGATCGCCTGTCTCGTCGCATCTAGATCGTTGGGCAACGAGCGAGAACGAGGATGAGTGACTACAGCAACAAGCTAGGCCGGCTGCGTCCCGCACCGGAGAATTTCCTGAGCGCCGAGCAGATCGCCCAGGTGCAGGGCGGGCGTCGCGATTTCCTGCGGCGTGCGTTCACCGCGGCCAGTGCCGCGATGGTCGCCGGCGGTGCGGCCAACGCCTACGCCGAGGATGTCGGCAAGGGCAGCAAGCTGATCCTCGACGAGCCGACATGGGGCACGACGTTGGGCCGGCCGGTCGACGAGCCGCCCTACGGCATGCCGTCGAAGTACGAGGCCAATCTGGTGCGCCGCATCAGCCCGGGTCTGGCCGCGGTCAACCAGGCCAACGTCGCGTTCGCGCCGCTGCAGGGCATGTTCGGCATCATCACGCCGTCGGGCCTGCACTTCAACCGCTCGCACCAGGGCTGGTACGACATCGATCCGAGCCAGCACCGCCTGATGGTGATGGGCGAGGGCAAGCTGGTGCGCACGCCCAAGGTCTACAGCGTCGGCGACATCATGCGCATGCAGCCGGTGTCGCGCATTCACTTCGTCGAGTGCGGCGCCAACAGTGCCATGGAGTGGGGCAACGTCGCGGTGCCGACCGTGCAGTACACGCACGGCATGGTGTCGTGCAGCGAGTTCACCGGGGTGCCGCTGCTGCACCTGCTGCAGGACTGCGGCGCCGACCTCGACGGCGTGCGCTTCATCATGGCCGAAGGCGCCGACGGCTCGCACGAGAACCGCACGATCCCGATGTCGCTGGTGCTGTCGGGCGAGGTGCTGGTCGCCTACGGCCAGAACGGCGAGATGCTGCGCCCGGAAAACGGTTATCCGCTGCGCCTGATCGTTCCGGGCTGCGAAGGCGTGTCGCAGATCAAGTACCTGCGCCGCATCAAGCTCGGTACCGAGCCGTTCGCGACCAAGGACGAAGTGCTCGGCTACGTCGACCAGATGCCCGACGGCAAGCTGCGCCAATACACCTCGCTGATGGAAGTCAAGTCGGTGATCACCTCGCCGTCGGGCGGCCAGCTGCTGCTCGACAAGGGCCTGTACAACGTGACCGGGCTGGCGTGGTCGGGGCGCGGGCGCATCAAGCGCGTCGACGTGTCGTTCGACGGCGGCGTGAGCTGGCATCCGGCGCGCGTCGAAGGCCCGGTGCAGAACAAGGCGTTGACCCGCTTCAACATTCCGTGGACCTGGACCGGCAAGAGCGCGTTGCTGCAAAGCCGTGCGGTCGACGAGACCGGCATGGTGCAGCCGACCTACCAGCAGCTGCGCAAGGTGCGCGGCGACCGTTCCGTGTACCACAACAACGCCATCCAAACCTGGCAAGTTCAAGAATCTGGAGATGTCCGCAATGTTCAACTCGCGCATTCGTAAAGCCGCCGTCGCGGCCGCGCTGGGCCTCGCCTTCGGCGCCGCCACCGCGGCCACCCCGCCCGGCGCCGTGCTCGGGCGCGCAGCGACACCGGACGAGATCCAGGCGTGGAACATCGACGTGCGCCCGGACTTCCAGGGCTTGCCCGACGGCCACGGCTCGGTGGCCGAGGGCGAGAAGCTGTGGAGCGCCAAGTGCGCGTCGTGCCACGGCGACTTCGCCGACTCGAACGCTGTGTTCCCGCCGCTGGTGGGCGCCTTCCAGGCCACGCCGGCCGAGATGAAGAGCGGCATCGTGCCCGGCCTGGGCGCCGGCGGCGGCACGTCGATCCAGAAGCTGTCGACGCTGTCGACCTTGTTCGACTACATTCACCGCGCGATGCCGTGGACCGCACCGCTCAGCCTGAGCTGGAACGACACCTACGCGCTGGTCGCCTACCTGATGAACCTGGCCAACGTCGTTCCGTCGAATTTCGTACTGACGCGCGACAACGTGCAGTCGGTGCAGGACAAGCTGCCCAATCGCAACGACATGGTGCGCCTGACCGGGATGTGGCCGGGCAACGAGTTCGGCAAGCAGCCCGGGCCCGACACGCACAACACCGAGTGCATGAAGCGCTGCGCGCCGGCGCCCAAGGTCGAGAGCGAGATCCCCGACTACGCGATGGACGCCTCCGGCAACCTGGCGGACCAGAATCGGCCCTGGGGCCCGATCCGCGGCCAGGTCACGCTGTCGAAGAAGGCGCAGGAGGCGCTGGCCAAGCAGCAGGCAGCGGCCGCATCCGACCCCAATGCCAAGGTGCTGGACCTGCTCAAGGCCAAGGGTTGCCTGGCTTGCCACAGCACTGGCGACAATACTGTCGTCGGTCCGGGTTATGCCGCTGTAGCAAAGAAATACGCGGGTAACACCGGAGAACTTGCGACCCTCGAGACCCATATCATGAAGGGCGTTTCGGGGGTCTGGGGGAGTATCCCGATGCCACCGCAGAGCGTGACCGAGGCCGAGGCCAAGATGATCGCCAACTGGGTCGTCGGCGGCGCCAAGCAGTAAGCATCCGTCCGGCTCGCGGGCCGGACCCCTTTTTTCCACAGGAGTCAATCGAATGAACCAATCTCGTCGTCAGGTCATGCAACTCGGCGCGGCCACTGTCGGCCTGGTCGCCGCCGGCGGCCTGCTTCCTGCCACCGCGCTGGCCGCGGACGCGCCGGGCTGGGATCCGAAGCTGTTCGGCGCCAAGTCACTCGAGGAGATCGCGCAGATCCTCGGTGTCAGCGCCACCGAGAGCGCCGACGTGGCCATTGTCGGTCCCGACATCGCCGAGAACGGCGCGGTCGTGCCGGTCGGCGTGAAGTCGACCGCGGCCGGCGCCACCGCGATCGGCATCGTCGTGAAGAACAACCCGACCGCGCTGGTCGCGCTGTTCAATCTGAAGGACGGTGCCGAGCCCAACCTGGCCACGCGCATCAAGATGGCGAAGACCTCGGACGTCTACGCGGTCGCGCTGGCCGGTGGCAAGCTGCTGTACGCGAAGAAGGAAATCAAGGTGACCCTCGGCGGCTGCGGCGGCTGATACAGGTGCCTGTATATCCGTTTTTCACGAAATACTATCTGGAGTAAAAGATGCCGAACCCGATGCGCATGCGCGCCAACCTCGAAGGCGATACCGTGGTCGTTCGCGTGCTGATGACCCACCCGGAAGAGACCGGTCTGCTCAAGGACAAGGCCACCGGCCAGCTGATTCCCGCCCATTTCATCCAGTCGGTGGTTTGCAAGCTCAACGACAAGGAAGTGATCAACGCCGATTGGGGCACCGCGATCTCGAAGAACCCCTTTCTCGAGTTCCGCGTCAAAGGCGGCAAGAGCGGAGACACCGTGGCGGTGACCTGGCTCGACAACAAGGGCGAAAGCCAGACCGGAACCACCACGGTCGGCTGATGGCACGGCTGCGGCGCGGCGCGTGCGACGCGCCGTGGCGCGGCCCGAAGACGGGGCTTCGCATGGTTCGAGAGGAGACTATGAACGTTCAACGCAAGATCAAGGCGGCGCTCGCCGTCGCCGCCGCGCCCGCGTTGCTGCTGCTCGGTGCCGCTTCGGCGCACGCGCAGGGCGGCGATGCAGGCAGCGCCTACATCCAGATGATGAACGAGATGGGCGGCAACCCCGCCGATTTCAACATCGACGACGGGCGCGCGCTGTGGCAGAAGAAGGCTGGTCCGAAGAACGCCTCGCTCGAACTATGCGACCTCGGTCTCGGCGCCGGCGTGGTCAAGGGCGCCTACGCCCAGCTGCCGCGCTACTTCGCCGACACCGGCCGGGTGCAGGATGCCGAGTCGCGCATCGTGACCTGCATGGAGCAGTTGCAGGGCATCCCGGCCAAGGAGGCCGAGAAGGGCGCGCTGGCCGACCACAACGGCAACCCGTCGGCGCTGGAGGACATGGTGCTGTACGTGGCCAAGGAGTCCGACGGCATGCCGATCGCGATCCCGCAGAACACGCCGCAGGAAAAGGCCGCCTACGACAACGGCAAGAAGCTGTTCTTCTACCGTGCCGGGCCGTTCAGCTTCTCGTGCGCGGCGTGCCACGCCGAGTCGGGAAAGCGCATCCGCGTGTCGCTGCTGCCGAATCTGACCAACGCCGAGGCGGCGCAGTCCTACGCGACCTGGCCGGCCTACCCGAACTCGCAGGGCGTGGCGCGCACGCTGGAGTGGCGCATGAAAGCCTGTGCCCGCCAGCAACGCTGGCCGGTGCCGAAATTCACCTCCGACGCGGTGATCGACCTGATCGAATACATGGGCGTGAATTCGAACGGGGCGAAATTGACGACGCCGACGTTCAAGCGCTAAGCGAGGAGACGACATGAACAAAATCGCACTGACCCTGACCGCGCTGGGTGCCGCGGCGCTGCTCGGCGGCTGCGCCGGCATGCAGTCGGGCGGCAACGACAACAACCCGTTCGCCGCGTCCGCGTTCCAGAAGATCCTGAAGAACGACTTCTCGAGCAAGGGCCAGGCCACGGTCGACCGCCTCAAGCAGGTCGGCGCCGCCCAGTACGAATGCTCGAAGTACGACTACCTGGGCAAGCCGATGCCCGAGGACATCGCCAAGCGCATCGAGACGCAGTCGCTGGCCGCGGTCGTGCCGCCGGCCGACGGCAAGTACCTCGGCGACTGGAAGGCCGGTCTGGAAGTGGCCAGCGACGGCAAGGGCATGCAGTGGAACGACAAGCCGGGTTCGCCCAACGGCGGCAACTGCGAGGCCTGCCACAAGGTCGTGCCGAACGATCCCTCGCAGGGCGACATCGGCCCGCCGCTGGTCGGCTACGGGCGCCTGCGCGGCTCCAGCGAAGCGATCATGAAGTACACCTGGGCGCGCATCTACGACTCGGCGTCGTTCAACGCCTGCTCGTACATGCCGCCGTTCGGTGCGCACCACATCCTGACCGAGCAGCAGATGAAGGACGTGATGGCGCTGTTGTTCGACCCGAACTCGCCGGTCAACAAGTAAGCGACGGCGCCGCCGGCGAAAGCGGCGCAGCGAGATGCCCGCCAGTTCCGACTGGCGGGCTTTTTTTCCCGATCGAGGCCCCTCCATGAGCATTTCCCGTCGTGAATTTCTCGGCGTGCTGGCTGCAGCCGGCATCAACGGTTTTCCGCTGCTGCGCGAGGCCAGCGCCGCCGAGGTCGATCGCCTGTACAGCCCGCCGGCCAGCGGCAATGTGCACATCATGCACATGACCGACAGCCACGCGCATCTGCAACCGCTGTATTTCCGCGAACCCAACGTCAACATCGGCCTGGGTTCGATGCGCGGGCATCTGCCGCATCTGGTCGGCACCGACTACCTCAAGCGTGTCGGCTTCAAGCCCGACAGCCGCGAGTCCTACGCCTTCACCTACCTCGACTTCGAGCGTGCCGCGAAGCAGTACGGCAAGATGGGCGGCTACGCGCACCTGGCCACGCTGGTCAAGCGCCTGCGCGCCTCGCGCCCCGGCGCGCTGCTGCTCGACGGCGGCGACACCTGGCAGGGCACCGCGCAGGCCTTGTGGACGAGCGGGCAGGACATGGTCGACGCGCAACTGCTGCTCGGCGTCGACGTGATGACCGCGCACTGGGAGTTCACCTACGGCCAGGACCGCGTCAAGGAAATCGTCTCGAAGGACTTCAAGGGCCGCATCGACTTCGTCGCGCAGAACGTCAAGACCGCCGATTTCGGCGATCCGGTGTTCCCGAACTACGTGATGCGCCAGGCCGGCGGCGTGCAGGTCGCGGTGATCGGTCAGGCGTTCCCGTACACGCCGATCGCCAACCCCGGCTACATGATGCCGGACTGGACCTTCGGCATCGACACCGATCACATGCAGACGGTGGTCAATGAGGTGCGCAAGAAGGGCGCGCAACTCGTCGTCGTGATCTCGCACAACGGCATGGACGTCGACCGCAAGATGGCCAGCCAGGTCGAAGGCATCGACTGCATCTTCGGCGGCCACACGCACGACGGCGACGCCGTCGCGGTCGAGGTGCGGCGCGCGTCGGGCGGCATGACGCTGGTGACCAACGCCGGCTCGCATGGTAAGTTCCTCGGCGTGATGGATTTCGACGTGCGCGGCGGCAAGATGGTGGGTTACCAGTACCGCCTGCTGCCGGTGTTCTCCAATCTGCTGCCGGCCGACGCCGAGATGCAGGCGCTGATCGACCGTCATCGCGCGCCGTACGCGGCCAAGCTCGACGAGGTGCTGGCGCACACCGAAGGCACGCTGTATCGACGTGGCAACTTCAACGGCACCTGGGACCAGCTGATCGTCGATGCGATGCTCGAGGTGCGCGGCGGCGACCTGGCGTTCTCGCCCGGCTTCCGCTGGGGCGGCAGCCTGCTGGCGGGCGAGGCGATCACGCGCGAGGCGCTGATGAACCAGGTCGCGATCACCTATCCGTACTGCACGCTGACCGAAATGACCGGCGCCACCGTCAAGTCGGTGATGGAGGACGTCTGCGACAACCTGTTCAATCCGGACCCCTATTATCAGCAGGGTGGCGACATGGTCCGCGTCGGCGCGCTGACCTACGCCTGCGCACCGAACGAGAAGATCGGCAACCGCATCCAGGACATGCGCCTGCACGGCAAGCCGATCGATCCGAACAAGACCTACAAGGTCGCCGGCTGGGCGCCGGTCGGGCAGGCCGCCGCGGTGGCGTCGAACCCGCCGATCTGGGAAGTCGTCGAGACCTATCTGAAGCACCACCGCACGATCAAGCCGCTCAAGCCGAACTCGCCGCGCCTGATCGACGTGGGCAGCAATCCGGGGCTGGCGGCCTATCCAGCCTGAGGCGCGCGAGACGCGCGCAGTAAACAGGGCCGGGAGCGATCCCGGCCTTTTTTTGGTGCGCCCGGCAGGGCGCACCTGCTTGGAGGTGAAAGTCCTCTACCGGCCCGGCAAGGGGAACG
>JAKAHP010000143.1 GCA_021825505.1 Pseudomonadota bacterium | reverse complement strand
GCGATGGCGTCGCGCCGGTTGGCGATTTCGGCGGCCTGCGCGCGTGCGGCGAGCACGTCGGCCGCGCCCGCGCGGGCGCCGGCCAGCCGTGCCTGCGCGGCATCGACCGCCAGCACGGCCTGCGTCGACAGATCGGCCAGCAGCGCGTCGGCACGCTGCGCCGCCCACAGCTCGACCCACGCTGTCGCCGCGGCCTGTCGCGCGCCGAACGCAGCCTCACGGCGGTCGGCACGCGCCAGCAGGGATCCGGCCAGCGCGGCACTGCGTTGCGCGTTCAGCGCCGAAGTCGACGGGATTTGTTGACTGACTCCGACGAAGCGCATGGTCGTCGAGTCGGCGCTGAAGGTGTAGGCGCCGGCGCCCTGCACCGGCAGGTTCTGGATGCCGAACTGCAGCGTTGGGTCGGGCAGTCGGCCGGCGCGGTCGAGATCGGCTGCGGCGGCGGCTTCACGCGCGCGTCCAGCGGCGACCAGCGGTGCGCGCTGCGCGGCGATGCGGGCGGCGTGCTCGAGCGTCAGCGCACCGGCGGCGTGCGCCGATGCCAGCGCGCTGGCGCCAATCACGCACAGCGCGCACTGCGCGAACAGGCAGGGGATTCGTAGGGGCATAGCGACTCCATCAAAAGGGGCGCAGCGGCCGGCGCCACGCCCCGGGGCCGGATCAGCGCGCGGCGGCGGGCTCGATCGAATCGATCTGCATCGTTTCGCCGCGCTGGACGAGCGTGAAGCGGACCTCTTCGCCGATGCGAAGCCGGGCAAACAGCGACTTGCCGCGAACGGGATAGGCCATGGTCATGGCCGGCATGCCGATGGCTGGGATAGGGCCCGCGTCCAGGCTCACGGTGCCGGCGCGCGGATTGACCGCGCGGACGACGCCAACACCTTGCGTGATCGGGGCTGAGGCGCTGGCAGTCTCCCCGGATGCGAGCGCATGGGTGGACAGAGCCGGGACGGCCGCGAGCAGGCAAGCGGCAAGGAGGCGGTTGGAAAGCGTCAAGAGTTTCACGGAAAGCGACCTTGTTGAGCGTTGTGCTTCGATATCCGCGCCACATGCGTGGCGAAGCGGCGCTGTGCGGGTATCGATCGAGGAGGGCTACGTGCGATCCACGAGAGAGGATGCACGGCATGCTGTCGCGGGCCATAGCACGCGACGTCGGCGACGAGCGTGCCGACCGGTCAGGTCAACTGGGCAGGGGGCCTGTCGAGCATCAATATCGTGATGCTTTGGAACGACTTCGTGCCAAGTGGTGGGACAGGTTGGGAAATTGGTGCGAGCCGAGCCACAACTCCAGTCGCGGGCGGCGCGATTGCAACGCAACAGGGAGACCCGCAAGGCAAACGCCGACCCTGGCTGGAGTGTGCCTGGCGGGTATCGCCATAGTGCGCGATGCCCATGCGCATGGTGCGCACAGCTGCAGTCGTCCGAGGCGTCGCGTCGCCCATCTCCATCGGGGCGCAGCATGACATCTCAGCACTCGTCGCCGCCGACGCCACGTTTATGCGCCAGCCGGAAACGGGCTGGAGCAGCAGCGCGATGACGAGGAAGTAGCGAAGGATGTTCACGGTTGCCAATCGTACTGAACCCTCAACGCAAGGCCAATGAGAAGGTCTTGATAATCAACAAGGTATGACTCATCGCAAGCTCGCCTTGGGTTTCCTGTCGATTGCCGCGCAGATGACAAATTTCTCATGCGCCGGTCATCGCGACGACAGGATTCGGGGGGCAACATCGAACCGTCGGATACACGGTGGAGTTCACCCACCGTCAACCGCTTCCAGCATCGGGTCGTACCCAGTGCCATACCCTGAAACGGAGAGTCATCATGTCCACGCCCTTGCGCCTCGCGAGTGTCATCCTGCTCGGCTCGATCCTTTCCGCCTGTGGCGGCGGTGGTGGCGGTGGATCGAGCGGATCGTCAGCGTCGATCGCCGGCAGTGCCATCGACGGCCCGATGAGCGGATCGACGGTGACCGCCTATGCGATCAGCAACGGTACGCGCGGTGCCACGCTTGGAAGCGCGACGACCGATGTGTCGGGACACTTCAATATCTCGCTCGGAGCCTATGCGGGGAGCGTGATGCTGCAGGTCAGCGGGGGCAGTTACATGGACGAGGCGACAGGGTCCGCCATGTCCATGAGCGGCAGCACGGTGATGACGGCAATGGTTGCCGACGTAGGTTCGGGGCAGGCGCTCAGCGGCATCCAGATTACGCCGCTGACCTCGATGGCGCAGGCCTACGCGCAGGGAATGGCGGGCGGAATGAGCAACGCCAACATCACCACCGCCAACACCGCTCTGGGCAACTATTTCGATGTCACGGTCAGCGGAGCGGGGGACATCCTGCACACGGCGCCCATCGACCCGACCGCAGGTGGCTCAGCCAGCGGGGCTTCGCAGAACGCCATCGACTACGGCATGGCACTCGCTGCGATGTCCGAGTATGCCCATGCGCAAGGCATGACTAGCTCTTCCGCCATCATCACGGCGTTCATGAGCGACGCCGCGGACGGAGTACTCAATGGGATTGCGAACGGCCGGCAAGTGATGATGGGGGGCATGGGCATGGGCGCGACCACCGCAATGCCCGGCACGGCGGGAACCACTGGACTCTCGGCGGCGATGTCGACGTTCGTGTCATCGGCACAGAACCAGTCGGGCGTTACGCCGTCGCAGATGCAAGGGCTGATCAATACCCTGTCCGCTTCGAATGGCGTCTTGTGAACACAAACAACACGCAACCGCCGTGCCACACGGGCGCCGGGTTCCGCCACATCGTGATTCAGCGCCCCACCGAGGGGCAATTCAGCGACATGATGCTCACTCCATAAGCGCTACCCGGAGCATGCTGCGGCGCGATGCCGCGGCTCGAATGACTTTGCTTGCGCTGGAATCCGATCCCTGGACGAGGGGTTTGAGCGCGTCGAGCACAGCGTGCACTGTGGGCTCGAAGCCTTTTGGACTCTTGATGGAAAACCGCAAGAACTCATCGCGGGATTCCACTACTGTGCGCGGGTCCGCTCGACTCACACCCTCGCGCGGCGCAGGCGTAAGGCGTTGGCCACTACCGAGACCGAGCTGAAGGACATGGCCGCGGCCGCAATCACCGGCGACAGCAGGATGCCGAAAGACGGGTAGAGGATTCCGGCCGCGACCGGCACGCCCAGGCTGTTGTAGACGAAGGCGAAGAACAGGTTCTGGCGGATGTTGTGCAAGGTGGCACGGCTCAGGCGTCGCGCGCGCAAGATGCCGCGCAGATCGCCCTTGATCAGCGTCACGCCGGCGCTTTCCATGGCCACGTCGGCGCCGGTGCCCATCGCGATGCCGACCTGGGCCTGCGCCAGGGCCGGGGCGTCGTTGATGCCGTCGCCCGTCATGGCGACGAATCGCCCCTCGGCCTGCAGGCGCTTGACATGCTGCGCCTTCTGCTCGGGCAGCACCTCTGCGATCACTTCGTCGATGCCCAAATCGCCGGCCACCGCCCTGGCCGTGGTTTGGTTGTCGCCGGTGAGCATGACGATGCGCAATCCGTCCTCGTGCAACTCGGCGATGGCCTGCGGGGTGCTGGCCTTGACTGGGTCGGCCACCGCGACAAGCCCGGCCGGCTGAGCATCGACGGCGACAAACATGACCGTGCGACCATGCTGGCGCTGCTCCTCGGCGGGCGCCGCCAGCGCCGAGATGCCGATGCCGTGGCCGGACAGCAGCGCGACGTTGCCCAGCAGCACCGCGCGCCCGCCGATGCGCCCGCTCACTCCCCGGCCGACGCTGGCCTCGAAATCCGCGGGAGACTCCAGCGCGAGTTCGCGCTCCTGCGCGCCCTGCACGATCGCCGCCGCCAGCGGATGCTCGCTGCCGCGCTCCAGGCTAGCCGCCAGGCGCAGCACCTCGTCGGCGTCCCAGCCCTGCATGGGCACCACCGCCTGCAGTCGCGGCCTACCCTCGGTCAGGGTGCCGGTCTTGTCCACCACCAGGGTGTCGACCCTGCGCAGGGTCTCGATGGCCTCGGCGTTCTTGAACAGCACCCCCAGTGTGGCGCCCTTGCCGGTAGCCACCATGATGGACATCGGGGTGGCCAGGCCCAGGGCGCAGGGGCATGCGATAATCAGCACCGCGACGGCGTTGATCACCGCGTAGGCCATGGCGGGTGCGGGGCCGAGCCAGGCCCACAGCGCGAAGGTGACAACGGACACGATGACCACGATCGGCACGAAGTAGGCCGCCGCGCTGTCGGCCAGGCGCTGGATGGGCGCTCGGCTGCGCGAAGCCTCGGACACCATATGCACGATCTGGGCCAGCAGCGTGTCCGCACCCACGCGCCGGGCCTCGATGACCAGCGACCCGGTGCCGTTGACGGTGGCGCCGACCACCTTGTCGCCGGCCGACTTCTCGGCCGGGATGGGCTCGCCCGTGATCATCGACTCGTCGACCGGCGATGCGCCCTCGAGCACCACGCCGTCGACCGGGACCTTCTCGCCCGGACGCACGCGCAGGCGCTCGCCCACCTGCACCTGCTCGAGCGGAACATCGGACTCGGACCCATCGGCGGCGATGCGCCGCGCCAGCTTCGGCGCCATGCCGAGCAGGGCGCGAATCGCCGCGTTGGTGTTGCTTCGCGCGCGCAGCTCAAGCACCTGGCCGAGCAGCACCAGGGTCACGATCACCGCGGCCGCCTCGAAGTACACGTCCACCGCGCCGGTGGCCGGATCGCGGAAGGCCGGGGGAAAGATCCGCGGCGCGAGCTGCGCCACCGCGCTGTACAGGTAGGCCACGCCGACACCGAGGCCGATCAGGGTGAACATGTTCAGGTTGCGCGTGCGCAGCGAATCCCATCCCTTGACGAAGAAGGGCCAGCCGCCCCACAGCACCACGGGAGTCGCCAGCGCGAACTCGAACCAGGCGAACCAAGCCTTGTACGGTCCGAACACGGAAGCGAGGCTTGGGATGTCGCCCCCCATCGCCAGCGCCAGCACCGGGATTACGAGCACCAGGCTGGCCCAGAAACGCCGGGCCATCGACTCGAGTTCCGGGTTGCGCTCCGGCGCCCCGGCCGCGCTGCGCGGCTCCAGGGCCATGCCACACCTGGGGCATGATCCGGGCGCGTCGCGCACGATCTCGGGATGCATCGGGCACACCCATTCGGTGCGCGCCGTCGGCGACGCGGACACGGCCGCGGATTCGTGCGAGTGCTCGTGGTTGGCGTGGTCCATCGTCGTCGCTCCATGAAGTCGCGCCGGGACGCCGGCGACCACCGTGTCAGCCAGGAAAGGAACTACGGAGACGCGTCCAGTGTAGGCGGCGCCCGCTTTCCCGCGGATGACCGCCGCATGACGATGTCGTCATTGACCGGGCGACAGCGGCGCTGGCTGACAACCCCGTCATCGCCCCGTCACGTCCCGGTCAGGCGTTGGCGCGCATGATCATCATCAAACGTCACCCCGAGGACCAAACAATGCACGCATCATCCGCCGCCATCACCAAACCCCTGCAGCGCGTCGCGATCGTGACGGCGACCGTGGCCGCCGCTCTTGCACTGGCGTGGGCTGTACGTGCCCGGGCCGCCGAGTCCGCCGTGCCGACCGAGCCGGCGATTCCGCGCGGCGCGCTGATCGCCAGTTGGTTCCAGAACGGCGCCGACGGCGTGACCGTGCTGCAACTGGTCAGCGGCCGCGGGCCAGCGCCCGGCGCGACCGTGGCCGGCACGGTCACCAGCGACACGACCTGCACCCCCGACGGCGAAGGTCTGAGTCACTGCCATAACGACATCGACCTCGACAATGGCGCGCGCATCACGGTGGTTCACCATCACGCGATGCTGCAACATCCCTGCCTGACGCCCGGAGAGAGAGTCACCCTGCGCGGTGTTACCGCGTCGTGGATCGTGGCTCGGGCGTCTGGCGTTCGCCACGCACCGATCACGACACCATGACCGCACAGTGCCTGCAGGGCGCCGATCCGGCGCCGCAGTTGTGCGCGTCAGGCTCCGGGGATGCGGTGCCCCATTTTCGCCAGGCGTGATGCCCGACCGAGACCATGCAGCTACGTACGCCCACCCTTGCCCGGGCACGCCGTCAGGTCATGATGGGCTTCGTCGCATGCGGGCTCGGTTTCGCCATGGCGGCTGCAGTGGCCGACTACGTGATCGAAACCAAACGCCTCGATGCGACCGTGCACGCGATGGCCCTGCATGAAGCGGGGCACCTGATCGAGTCGCGGAATCGTGCAACAGGCACTGCGTCAACGCCAGTGGTCGACATGAATGGGTTCGTATTCGCGCGTGTCACCGCGACACCGACCGTCGAGCCGTCTGTCGCTGATCTCGCGAACTTGCCGCCGGTGCTGCGCTCGCGCTTGAGGGGCCTCCTGGCGACCGGCGGCGCGGGCATGGAACATGTCAACTTCAAACAAAACGGACAGCGATTCGTGTTCCTGTCTTTCGCGCTCGACAAATCTGGGCGCCGATTCAGCGGGCTCTACAGGGTCGGCGCCCTTCTTTCGCGCTCGCTCGATCGCAGCGTGATGTGGGCCGCATTGGGCATCTTCCTGGCGGTCGCCGCCGCAACGGCGTCGCTGATCCCGGTCCTCGCCACCCTCGAGCGATTGGTCCTTGCGTTTGCTCGGGACGCCAGCGACGCGAACATCGACACCCTTCTGACGCTGGGCAACGCCATTGCCCAGCGCGACAGCGACACGGACGCCCACAACTATCGCGTCACGCTGTACGCGCTGCGCCTGGGCGAGACGCTCGGGCTCGCGGAGGCAGAAACCCGCTCGCTCCTGCTTGGAGCCTTCTTGCACGATATCGGCAAGATCGGGATCTCCGACTCCATTCTGCTCAAGCCCGGCGCGCTGAGCGCCGACGAAATTCGCAGCATGCAGACCCATGTGCGGCGCGGCCTAGAGATCGTTGGGGCCTCGCGCTGGCTCCACCAAGCGCAGGACGTGATTGGCGCCCATCACGAACGCTACGATGGGTCGGGCTACCCCGAAGGCCGAGCCGGCACGAATATTCCCCGTGTCGCGCGAATTTTCGCGATCGTGGACGTCTTCGACGCCCTGACGTCCCGCCGCCCCTACAAAGCGCCGCTCTCGCTTCGGCGCGCCGGCGAAATCCTGGCCGAGGGTCGCGGCACCCAATTCGATCCTGAGATGCTGGACTGTTTCCTGCGCATCGCGCCTGGGTTGCTCGCCGAGTGGGGAGGCGCCGCGATGGAGCAGGCAAGGTCGCTGCTCGCCGCCGCGTTCGAGAAGCATTTGAGCGCAATCGTCTGAGCCCCGCACGCCCGGGCAGCCGGCGTGGACGCCGCAGGGACCTAGCTGATCAATACCGGGCAGCTACCCCAACCGCTGCCTCGAAGTCGGCTGGTCAACGCTGGAAGAATCCGCTCGGGATGCTGACGGTCTCAGCGACCGCTGAGCACATTATGACTGTCACTACCGTAGGCGGGAGCCAGTGCCAGTTTTGGCCGAGAAGGAGCCCCTGTCAGCGTTCTAATTGAGTAGGGTGGGGGATTACTCCCCCAGCCCTCTCACACCACCGGACGTGCGGTTCCGCATCCGGCGGTTCAAGCAGAACACTGGAGCCGCT
The DNA here is from genome assembly GCA_021825505.1 of Pseudomonadota bacterium. Classification (GTDB taxonomy): domain Bacteria; phylum Pseudomonadota; class Gammaproteobacteria; order Burkholderiales; family Burkholderiaceae_C; genus Thiomonas_A. Next base: position 26 of record JAKAHP010000143.1, on the reverse strand, counting down.
GGTGGATGTCCACCAGCGAGACCAGC
>JAKAHP010000142.1 GCA_021825505.1 Pseudomonadota bacterium | reverse complement strand
TGGAGCCGCCGGTGCTGGAGCCGCTGGTGGTGGAGCCGCTGGTGGTGGAGCCGCTGGTGGTGGAGCCGCCGGTGGTGGGGCCGCCGGTGCTGGAGCCGCCCGTGCTGGAACCGCCGGTCGACGCGGGCAGGTTCGATGTGGGGCCGCTTTGCAGCTGTGTGGCGGCTTCGTGCATTGCGTCGCTTGCCGGGGGCGTCGGTGTACTGTGGCCACCGCCGCAGGCGGCCAGCGCCTGGACGAGGGCGCAGGCCATGGCGGTACGAGTAAGGGAATGCGTGGGGGTTTTCATCGCAGTGCCGAAGTGAGCGAGCGTTGGGAAACTCGATTGTGTCTGCGATTAGCCAGAGTTTTCATCGCCAACAGAAGTTGCAATTTGGATTTGATGCTAAGTTTTCGGTGTAGCGTTAATGAGCTACTTACTGCGCGTTGCCCAACCACTTCAGCCGCCCTTCGATGAAGAGTGTGCGTTGGGAAGCAGCGCCTGTCAGCACCAAGATCGGCCTAGTCGCGGGTTTGAGGCTCCAGAGCAGGGCGTAGCAGTGGACACCGTGCAGTATCCCCGTGCTGATCACGTCCCCTTGACGGGTCTCGACATGGACCTCCGCTTCGTACAGGCCGGGGACTTTCGTGGTGGTCAAGACGGCCTTCAGGGCGATCGCCTTGCTGCTGAATCCGTCGTGCATAGGCGAATCAGCCGTGCCCTGGAGCTCCAAGGTGCCCGGATGCGAGGGCGGCGCGACGACCTCAAGCTTGACGTCCGAGTATGGTTGATTCAATGGCAGCCCAGGCGTGTTGAGGTTGAACGCGGTCACTTCGACTTTGCCGATGCCTGACCACTTTGCTGCAGTGGCCGGACGCACGACGATCTCCGGCAGGTCTACACCCGGGTAATCGATGACCGCATTGACCTCGGGACTCCGCGAGGCGGATTTGTCGAAAAGAAGCTTGATGTGCCCGAGCGTGTCTCCGTGGAACCCCTTCAAGTCGAGCTCCAGGTAGGGAGTGCGCGAGTCGAGGTTTCCGGCAAAAACGAGCCTCCCCTGGTTTCCGATGACGTAGCCATGGATGGCGCCGTCGGGCATGACCCAAAGGGTGAGCATGGTCTTTTCGTGCGTGCCAGCTGCGCTCTCTTGGCGGTATTCCCCGTTGTAAACGTTCGCCCACGGCGACACGGCGGCATTGATCTGCTGCGTCGGCTCGCTCGCATCGGTCGGTACCTTGACGGAATTGTCTTCCGGCGTGCTATGCGTCGGCGGATCCTGCTCGTAGGGTTCGGGGGAGGAGTTTTGTTCCTCGATCGAGGGCCCGCCCTTGGCATTGCCGCCGGGGGTCGTGTCGCCGGTGCTGGTGCCGCCGGGGGTCGTGTCGCCGGTGCTGGTGCCTCCGGTGGTGGGGCTGCCGGTGCTGGGGCCGCCGGTGGTGGGGCTGCCGGTGCTGGGGCCGCCGGTGGTGGGGCCGCCGGTGGTGGGGCTGCCGGTGCTGGGGCGGCCGGTGGTGGGGCGGCCGGTGGTGGGGCTGCCGGTGGAGTCGTCGCCGCTCGACGTGGGGGGGGGCGATGCAGGGTCGCTTTGCAGCAGCTGTGTGGCGGCTTCGTGCATTGCGTCGCTTGCCGGGGGCGTCGGTGTACTGTGGCCACCGCCGCAGGCGGCCAGCGCCTGGACGAGGGTGCAGGCCATGGCGGTACGAGTGAGGGAATGCGTGCGGGCTTTCATCGCAGTGCCGAAGTGAGCGAGCGTTGGGAAACTCGATTGTCACGGCGATTCGCGCGAAGTTTCATCGCCAACGCCCAGTTAGGCATGGAGTTGACGCGGGTCTCTCAAGGCGATCCCGGGCGCACGTTCAAGCACAGGTGCAAGCGTCAGCGGGGCGGCATGCGCTTGCATGTGCCCGGAAAAGAACAGGCGGCTCGTTCGTGCCGATCGGTGCTTCGCCGGCATTGCCCGTCGCTTTGTTCTGGTCCGGCACATTCTGCCCGTCGGGTTGGCGAGAGGAGTTGTTGGCTCCTGTCATGGCCCCGCCCGTGACCCGGGCGCCTTCGCCCGGGTGTGCGCGGATCGGCCGCCGAAGGCAGCCGATCCATGCCCACGGCGCCTTAGTCGTCAGCCCTGCTGACTTGCGCGGAAGCGTCGATCAGAATGCTCGTGCGGAGTTTCCACGCGAATAGCCTCAGGTAGCGTTGCGTGGCGTCGCCGGTGACGACGACTCGGCCGTTGAGGTAATTACTAGACTTCCCGTCGTCGGAGACGCAAGTGATCTTGGTTGCGTAAAGCCCCGGCACGGAGGTGGTGGACAGCTCTGCGGTGTACGTGGTGCCGTCTCTTTGCCATGTCAGTGTGCCCGGCGTCTTCGACTGGCCGGACTTCCTGAACACAAGCGTGAGCGGTGTCACGTCGCTCGACTTTTCTTCGTCGAGTTCAAGCTCGACATGGGTGGAGCGGAACTGAGCGTTCTTGTCCAGGAGGTCCAAGTGCCCGCTCTTCTCTGCCGAAAATCGCGGGATATTCGTCAGGCCCTCGTTGTAATGCGCCGAGACCGTCGTGGTGCCGTTTTCGTCTAGGGTGAACTCCAGATCGAGCAGAATCCGCTTATCTTGCTCCACCTTCTCTGGCTGGCCCGACAAGGGCAGCCTCGCATGGGCGTATTTGACCGGGTGGACCTGCTTGACGTCCTTGACCACCTTCGTCACTCCGTTCCGCGGGGCCGCTTTGCGCATCGTGGTCTGCTCGACCGTCTTCTCCTTCTTGTCGTGGTCGTTGTCCGCCAGTTTGTCGGCCTTATTTTTCGACCTCATGGCCAAAATCTCTGCCGCCGTGTCGGGCACGCTGTGCCAGATTTGTTCGGCTTGGTATGCCTTGCTGTCCTTGAGACGGCCTTTTATGAGTTCGCCTCTGAACGCCATCCACTTATCGTTTGACGCACCCGTGAGGACGGCTTCCACTTTCCCGTGTTCATCCACGGTGATCGTGAGCCTGCGGTCGATGCCCGCGGTATCGCGCGCGTGTTGGCGCGCGAAGTACACACCGGCGAAACGCGAACCATCTTGTTCGAATGGACGGTACTTGAGAGGCGATTTTTGCTCGGCCGCGTCGAGCTTCACTGCAGACTCGCTGTGCTTGTGCTCTTTCTTGCTGGTAGGGGGAGGGGGGGGCTCATTGTTCCCGCCGGTCGAGGCAACGGTGTGCTCATCGTTCCCCGCGTTCCCCTCGGTCGAGGCAACGGTGTGCTCATCGTTCCTCGCGGAAGGGGGCGGGTTGTCGTTCTTTTGCGAGGACGCAGGGCCGTTGGAGCCTTGCCCCTGCTGCGGCGCCTTCTCGGTGCCGGGGGAGCGCGTCGAGTCAGCTGTGCTGGTCTTTTGGTTCGCGTCCGGTGCGACATGCGCGACCTGCTTCGTCAAGTCCGCTGCAGCGGCTTGTTGATGCGAGCTGCCTGACGAGGTCGTTGAAAGTTCGGGGCTGCCGTCGTGGCCGCCACCGCAGCCCGTCAGTACCGAGACGAGCAGACTGGCGATGATTGTGCGCCGCATCGACGGCCGTTGGGGAAAGTTCATGGTGTCCTCGAAAAAAAAAGCGGCTCGAGCGCCGCAGGGCACCAATTGTGACCAAATTTTTCATGCATGGAATGCCTCAACGCCGGATGCGACGCCATACTGAGGCAGAGCTGTCGGCACGGTAGCGCGTGCCCCCGGCGCCGGCGCCGGCGCGATACTTCAGCGCGGTTTGCGCGCGCGCGGGTGGGTCGCGTCGTAGACCTTGGCGAGGTGCTGGAAGTCGAGCCGGGTGTAGATCTGCGTGCTGGCGATGCTCGAGTGGCCGAGCAACTCCTGCACCGCGCGCAAGTCGCCGCTGGACTGCAACAGGTGCGATGCAAAGGAATGCCGCAGCATGTGCGGGTGCACCGAGGTCGGCAGGCCGGCCGCGCGTGCGCGTGCGCGCAATTCGCTCCACACCCGCTGGGCGCTGATGCGGCGCCCGCGCGGGCCGAGGAACAGCGCGGCCTCGTGGCCGGGGGCCGGCGGCGGGCGCAGCCGCACCCACTCGTGCAGCGCCTGCAGCGCCGGTGCGCCGACCGGCACGCTGCGCCGCTTGCCGCCCTTGCCGAGCACGGTGACTTCGGCGCCGTCCCAGTCGAGCCACCCGGCCGAGACGTAGTGTTCGGTGCGGGTGTGGCGCAGGTCGAGGCCGACCAGTTCGGCCACGCGCAAGCCGCAGGAGTACAGCAGTTCGGCCAGCGCGTGCGCGCGCGCGTCGGCCACCGGGTCGGTGCCGGCGCCGGGCTGCGCGGCCAGCGCGACGGCCTGGTCGACACTGAGCGCCTTGGGCAGGGCGCGCGCGGCGCGCGGCGCGCGCACGCCAGCGGCCGGGTTGGCGGCGATGGCGCCTTCGCGGCCCAGCCACGCGAACAGGCCGCGCCAGGCCGACAGGCGTGCGCCGATCGCGCGTGGCGTCATGCCGCCGGCGTGCAGCGCGGCGATCCAGCCGCGCACGTGATGGGCGCCGACCTCGGCCGCGCGCAGGCCGTCGGCACGGCGGCACAGGTCGTCGAGGTCGCGGCGGTAGTTGCGCAGCGTGCGTGGGGCCAGCCGGCGCACCACGCGCAGGCGCTCGAGGTAGGCGTCGGCGGCCGCGTGCAGCGTGATGGCGGGGTCCATCGCGCTGCCGTCGGGCGATCAGTCGGCGCGCACCAGGCGCTGCAGCGCGCTGCCGGCGAGCTGGCCGATGCGCACCAGGAATTCGGCACCCATGTCGGCGGTGAAGCGCGCGGCGTCGGGCGAACCGAGCACCAGCAGGCCGAACGCCGGAGCGTCGTCGGCCGCGCGCAGCGCGATCAGCGCCAGCGACGCGGGCGGGGCCGCGAGCCAGCCGGCGGCCTCGAAGCCGGCGTTGGTGCCGCAATAGGGTTGCGCCAGGCTTGCGGCGAGCAGCGGCACGTCGGCGCCGACATCGGCCGCCCAGTCCTGCGTCGCCCAGGGTTCGCGCACGTTCCACAAGCGCAGTGCGGCGTGCGGCAGCGCGAAGCAGCGCTCGAGTTCGCGCGCGACGGTGCGCGGCAACTCGGCCGGGTCGTCCTGCGCCAGCAGCGCGCGCACCCAGTCGACCAGACGCGCGGCGATCGCGTCGTTGTCGGCGGCGATGCGGATCAGGTCGGCCAGGTGGTGCTCGAGCGCGCGCATCTTGTCGCGCGCCAGCTCGATCTGGCGCTCCTGCAGCGACACCGCGCGGTTGCCGTGCGGGCTTTGCAATTGCACGTTGCCGAGCAGTTCGGCGTGACGCTCGAAGAATTCGGGGTGGGCGCCGAGGTAGGCGGCGATGTCGTGTTCGGTCAGTTCCATCGGGTCGGGGGCGGTTCGGGGAAGGTCACAGCGTGATGGCGCCGTCGAACACGTGCGCGGCCGGGCCGGTCATCAGCACCGGGGCGTCGGCGCCGGCCCAGGCGATGGTCAGCGCGCCGCCGCGCGTGTCGACGTCGACGCGGGCGTCGAGCCAGCCGTGGCGCATGCCGGCGACCGCTGCGGCGCAGGCGCCGGTGCCGCAGGCCAGCGTCTCGCCGGCGCCGCGCTCCCACACGCGCAGGCGTATGTGGCCGCGGTTCAGAACCTGCATGAAGCCGGCGTTGACGCGCGCGGCGAAGCGCGGGTGGTGTTCGATCAGCGGGCCCAGCATCGTCACCGCGGCGGTGTCGACGTCGGCCACGCGCTGCACCGCGTGCGGGTTGCCCATCGACAGCACGCTGAACAGGATGTCATGGCCGTCGATGCTCAGCGGCCAGCGCTCGAAGTCGCCTTCCAGGCGCGGCTGCAGCCCGCTGGCGTCGAACGGGACCTGCTCGAGCGCGAAGCGCGGCGCGCCCATGTCGACGGTGACGCGGCCGTCGTCCTCGAGGCGCGGCTCGATCACGCCGCCGCGCGTGGCCACGCGGATGCGGCGCTTGGGCGTGAGGCCGCGAGCGTGCACGAAGGCGGCGAAGCAGCGCGCGCCGTTGCCGCACTGCTCGACTTCGCCGCCGTCGGCGTTGAAGATGCGGTAGCCGAAATCGACCTCCGCCGTCGGCGGCGGCTCGACCACCAGGATCTGGTCGGCGCCGACGCCGAAATGGCGGTCGGCAAGCCGGCGCAGCTGCGCGGCGTCGAGTGCGAAGGGCGCGCGCGTGGCGTCGATCACGACGAAGTCGTTGCCGGCGCCATGCATTTTGGTGAAGCGCAGCTCGGTCATCGGTGCGGTGCGGTCGGGTTGGTGCTCAGTACAGCGGTGGCGTGCCCGGCGGGCGCGTCTTGAAGCGCTTGTGCACCCAATGATATTGCTCGGGCATCTCGTCGACACGCGCCTCGATGAAGCGGTTCAGGCGCAGCAGGTCGGCGTCGATGTCGGCCAGGTGGCCGTCGCGCAGCGTCGGGTAGTCGTCCCACGCGGGGTACACCGTGACCGCGTAGCCGCGGTAGCCGGGCAGCAGCCGCGCGACCACCGGGAACACGCGCGCATGCGCCGAGGCGGCGAGCCGCGGCACGACGTCGAGCGTGGCGGCGGGAACGCCGTAGAACGGCACGAAGCGCGAATGGCGTTCGCCGAAATCCATGTCCGGCAGCGTGTAGAACGGCGTCTTGCGGCGCAGCGCGCGCAGCATGCCGCCGGCACCTTCGTGGCGCGAGACGATGCGCTCGGTGTTGAAGCGGCTGCGCCCGTCGAGCACCCAGCGGTCGAGGTCGGGCGACTTCTGTGGCGTGTACATGCCCGACAGCGGGCGCTGCGCGGCCAGTGTCAGCGCGGTCCAGGCCGCGTCCATGCCCTCGAAGTGCAGCCCCAGCAGCAGCACCGCGCCGTCGCCGTGCAGCGCGGCGTCGATCGGCCCGTCGACATGCAGCACGCGGCGCAGCCGCGCCGGCGATCCCCACCACAGCAGCGCGCGGTCGAGCAGCGCGCGGCCGACGCAGCGGAAGTGCGCGCGCGCCACCGCGCGCCGACGCGCCTCGCTCCAGTCGGGGAAGCACAGCTCCAGGTTGCGCAGCGCGATGCGCCGCCGGCGCGGCGCGACGTGCCACAGCAGGGCGCCGAGTCCGCTGCCCAGGCGCCCGAGCAGCGGGTAGGGCAGCCAGTGCAGCAGCCACAGCAGGGCCAGTCCGACGCGCGTCATGCCGCGGCCTCCGTATCCGCGGGCGCCGTCGGGGCCCCCGGCGGCGTCTTGTAGCGGTTGTAGCCCCAAAGGTATTGCGACGGATGCATTTCGATCAGGTCCTCGATGGCGCGGTTGATGCGCGCGGCGGCCGCCACGGCATCGGCCGGCAGCGCCTCGTCGAGCGCGCGCAGGTGCAGGTGGTAGCCGGCGCCACGCGGCAGTCGCTCGGCGAAGGCCAGCACGATGCGCGCTCCGGTCAGTTGCACCAGCCGCGCCGGCAGCGTCATCGTGTAGGCCGGGCGGCCGAAGAACGGGGCCCACACGCCTTCGCCGGCCGACGGGGCCTGGTCGGGCAGCATGCCCACCGCCTCGCCGGCGCGCAGCGCGCGCAGCAGCGGGCGCATGCCGCCGAGCGTCGCCGGCGCGGTGCGCAGGTTGGCGCGCTGGCGCGCCTGCACCACCTCGGCCAGCCAGGCCTTGCGCGGCGGCCGGTAGAGCACGGTGATCGGGCCCCAGGTCGCTGCGATCTGCGCCGCGAC
>JAKAHP010000141.1 GCA_021825505.1 Pseudomonadota bacterium | reverse complement strand
GATCTTGACCGAGCAGCGCGAACAGCGACAGACTGAACAGTTCGCCACCCCACATGCCGCGCTCGCCGGCGTAGCGCCGCGCGTACAGCAGGCTGATCAGCGTGGCGCCGGCGGTCAGCAGCTTGAGCAGCATCGCCAGCGGGTCGACCACGACCATGCGCTGCATCGCAAACCCGGACAGGCCGGACGCGTAGTACAGGCCGTCGAGCACGATCAGGCCCAGCAGCGTGACCACCGTCAGTCCGTACGCGACGCGGTGCTCGGCGTCCTTGAACACGAGGTCGGCGAGCATGACCACGCAGGCCATCGCCAGCAGGAAGATCTCGGGGTAGATCGCAATCCAGTTCATCATCGCTCTCGCGCTTTACTGCAGTTTCGACGCAGCGACATGCTGCAGGAGGTGGGCGACGCTGGCCTGCATCGGATCGGTGAAGAACCGCGGATACAGACCGAACCACAGCACGCCGGCGGCCAGCAGCGCGAGCACCAGGAACTCGCGCGCGCCGATGTCGGCCAGCGCCGCGATATGGTCATTGCGCACCGGGCCGAAGAACACGCGCTTGACCATCCACAGCGTGTAGCCTGCGGCCAGCACCAGCGTGGTCGCGGCCAGCATGCCGAGCCAGAAGTTCTGGTGCACCGCACCGAGGATCACCATCCACTCGCCGACGAAGCCGCTGGTGCCAGGCAGGCCGGCGTTAGCCATCGCGAACAGCACGGCAAACGAGGCGAAGCGCGGCATCACCTTGGTCACGCCGCCGTAGTCGGCGATCTGGCGCGTGTGCATGCGGTCGTACAGAACGCCGATGCTCATGAACATCGCGCCCGAGACGAAGCCGTGCGAGATCATCTGCACGATGCCGCCCTGCACGCCGATGTCGGAGAACAGGAAGAAACCCAAGGTGACGAAGCCCATGTGCGCGATCGACGAATACGCGACCAGCTTCTTCATGTCGGTCTGCACCATCGCGACCAGACCGATGTAGATCACCGCGATCACCGACAGGGTGATGATCAGCGGCGCCAGTGCATGGCTGGCGTCGGGCAGGATCGGCAGCACGAAGCGCACGAAACCGTAAGCGCCGAGCTTGAGCATGATCGCCGCCAGCACGATCGAGCCGCCGGTGGGCGCCTCGACGTGCGCGTCGGGCAGCCAGGTGTGCACCGGCCACATCGGGATCTTCACCGCGAACGCGAAGAAGAACGCGATGAACAGCATGATCTGCGCGCTCTCCTTCAGCGGCACCGCGTACCAGTCGGCGATCGCGAAGCTGCCGCCCGACTGGAAGTACAGGTAGAGCAGCGCGACCAGCATCAGCAGCGAGCCCATCAGCGTGTACAGGAAGAACTTGAACGCCGCATAGACCCGGCGCGGCCCGCCCCAGATGCCGATGATCAGGTACATCGGGATCAGCGTGGCCTCGAAGAACACGTAGAACAGCACCGCGTCGGTGGCGCAGAACACGCCGTTCATCAGACCCGACAGAATCAGGAACGAGGCGTTGTACATCGCGACGCGCTGCTGGATCACTTCCCAGCCCGCGATCACCGTGATCAGCGTGATGAACGCGGTCAGCGGCACGAACCACAGCGCGATGCCGTCGACGCCGAGCGAATAGCGGATGTTGAACGGCTGGATCCACGGCGCGTTCTCGACGAACTGCATGCCGGCGTCGCCCGCGTGGAAGCCCGTCACCAGCGGCACCGTGACCAGCAGGCCCGCGACGGCGCCGACCAGCGCCAGCCAGCGCATTGCGGCCGCGTTGGACTCGCGCCCGAGCAGAAGGATCAGGATGCCGAACGCGATGGGCGTCCAGATGGACAGACTCAGCAAGGGTAGCGATTGCATAGGGGTGAACGAGAAGCCGCAGGCCTTGTCGGATTTATCGGATGAACCAGCCGGACAGCAGCTTGCCCGGAATGAACAGCCACATGAACGCGACCACGCCGCCGATCATCGCCAGCGCGTAGTAGTAGATGAAACCGGTTTGCAGCTGGCGCAGCAGCGACGCCGTGAAACCGACCACGCGCGCGCTGCCGTTGACCATCAGGCCGTCGATCAGCCCGGCATCGGCGCCCTTCCACAGGCCCTGGCCGAGCAGGCGTGCGCCGGCGGCGACGATGTGCTCGTTGATCCAGTCCATGTAGTACTTGTGTTCGAGCACGCGGTCGATGCCCGAGAACGTGCGCTTGATCTTCGCCGGCAGCGCCGGGTTGATCAGGTAGCCGTACCAGGCGACCGCGAAGCCGGCCAGCGCCAGCCACAGCGGCAGCGCGGTGAACGAGCCCAGCGCCATCGCCAGCGGGCCGTGGAATTCCTCGGCCAGGTGCGCCATCGCCGGATGCGCGGCGCTGTTGACTTCGATCGCGCCGTTGAAGAATCCGCCGAACAGCAGCGGCTTGATCGCGATGTAGCCGATCACCGCCGACGGAATCGCCAGCAGCATCAGCGGCACCGTGACGACCAGCGGCGACTCGTGCGGCTCCAGCGCGCCGTGATGACCGTGGTCGTCGTGGCCGTGGTGGTGGTCGTGCTTGATCTTGCGGAAGCGCTCCTCGCCGTGGAACACGAGGAAATAGACGCGGAACGAGTACAGCGCGGTGACGAACACGCTGGCGGTGACCGCGAAGCTGGCGAAGCCGGCGCCGGCCAGATGGCTGGACGCGACCGCGTCGATGATGCTGTCCTTCGAGTAGAAACCGGCGAAGAACGGGGTGCCGCACAAGGCCAGCGTACCGATCAGGAAGGTGATCCACGTGATCGGCATGTACTTGCGCAGCCCGCCCATGTGGCGGATGTCCTGATCATGGTGCATGCCCATGATCACCGAGCCGGCGGCCAGGAACAGCAGTGCCTTGAAGAACGCGTGCGTCATCAGGTGGAACATCGCCACCGGATAGGCCGAGGCGCCGAGCGCCGCGGTCATGTAGCCGAGCTGCGAAAGCGTCGAGTACGCGATCACGCGCTTGATGTCGTTCTGCACGACACCGAGGAAGCCCATGAACAGCGCCGTGATCGAACCGATCACCAGGATGAACGACAGCGCGGTATCGCTCAGCTCGAACAGCGGGGACATGCGGCTGACCATGAAGATGCCGGCCGTGACCATGGTCGCGGCGTGGATCAGCGCCGAGATCGGCGTCGGGCCTTCCATCGAATCCGGCAGCCACACGTGCAGCGGGAACTGCGCGCTCTTGCCCATCGCACCGATGAACAGGCAGATGCAGATCACCGTGATCAGCGCCCAGCCGGTGCCGGGGAAGGCCAGCTTGGCCAGCGCCGGGGCCTGCGCGAAGATGTCAGCGTAGTGCAGGCTGCCGGTGTAGGCGAGCACCAGGCCGATGCCGAGGATGAAGCCGAAGTCGCCGACGCGGTTGACGATGAACGCCTTCATGTTCGCGAAGGCGGCCGACGGACGCTCGTACCAGAAGCCGATCAGCAGGTAGGACACCAGGCCCACCGCTTCCCAGCCGAAGAACAGTTGCAGCAGGTTGTTGCTCATCACCAGCATCAGCATGCTGAAGGTGAACAGGCTGATGTAGGCGAAGAAGCGCTGGTAGCCGGGGTCCTCGGCCATGTAGCCGATGGTGTAGACGTGCACGCACAGCGAGACGAAGGTGACGACCACCATCATCAGCGCCGACAGACTGTCGATCAGGAAGCCGACGTTCATCTGCAGCGGGCCGACCTGCATCCAGGTGTAGACGGTGCCGTCGTAGTGGGCCCCGCCGATGACCTGGGTGAGCACGATGCACGACAGCGCGAACGACAGCGCGACGCTGCCGGTCGTCACCAGGTGCGAGAGGGTGCGACCGATGGTCTTGCCGAACAGGCCGGCGACGATCGCGCCGACCAGCGGTGCCAGCGCGATGACGAGCAGGAGCGTGGGATTGAGCGTGCCAGCCATGCTTAACCCTTAAGGTGGTCGAGTTCGTCCACCGCCACGGTGGACAGATTGCGGAACAGCACGACGAGTATCGCCAGCCCGATTGCCGATTCGGCGGCGGCGACCGTCAGGATGAAGAACACGAAAACCTGCCCTGCCATGTCCTGCAGATAGTGCGAGAACGCGACGAAATTCAGGTTGACCGCGAGCAGCATCAACTCGATCGCCATCAGCAGAACGATCAGATTGCGGCGGTTCAGGAAGATGCCGACGACGGCGATCGCGAACAGGATCGAGCCGAGCACCAGGTAGTGCGCCAGAGTCAGAGAGCCGAGCATGTCCTTCACTCCTTGCCTTGCGCGGGGATCTGCACCATGCGCACGCGGTCGTTGCGGCGCACGGCGACCTGCTCGCCGACACGTTGCGCCTTGGTGTCCTTGCGATGGCGCAGGGTCAGCGCGATCGCGGCGATGATCGCGACCAGCAGAATCACCGCGGCGATCTCGATCGGATACAGGTACTGGGTGTACAGCACGACGCCCAGCGCGGTGGTGTTGGGCAGTTGCGCCAGCGCATGCGCGATCGGCGTGGTGATCTGGCCGCCGACCTGGGCCGCGGCGGTCTGGCCGCCGATCTGGAACGCCTGCATCAGCACCGCAGCCATTTCCAGCACGATCAGCACACCGACCAGCGCGGCCAGCGGGAAGTAGCGCCAGAACCCGGCACGCAGCCGCGCCACGTCGATGTCGAGCATCATGATGACGAACAGGAACAGCACCATCACCGCGCCGACATACACCAGCACGAGCACGATCGAGAGGAACTCGGCCTCCAGCAGCATCCAGACCATCGACGCCTGGAAGAACGCGAGCACCAGGTACAGCGCGGCGTGCACCGGATTGCGCGCGGTGATCACGCGGAAGCCGGCGAACAGCAGCACGGCGGAGAAAACGAAGAACAGCGCGGTTTGTATGGTCATGGCGGGATGCGGTTGCGACGGCGCGTGGACGGCGGGCGCCGATTCGGGCGCCCGGCCGACGTCAGCGATAGCGGGCGTCGGCCTCCTTGTTCGGCGCGATCTCGTGTTCGTAGCGATCGCCGACGGCCAGCAGCATGTCCTTCGTGAAATACAGGTCGCCGCGCTGTTCGCCGTGGTATTCGAAAATGTGCGTTTCGACGATCGAGTCGACCGGGCAGCTTTCTTCGCAGAAGCCGCAGAAGATGCACTTGGTCAGGTCGATGTCGTAGCGCGTCGTGCGACGCGTGCCGTCGGCACGCTGCTCGCTCTCGATGCTGATGGCCAGCGCCGGGCACACCGCCTCGCACAGCTTGCAGGCGATGCAGCGCTCCTCGCCGTTCGGGTAGCGGCGCAGCGCGTGCAGGCCGCGGAAGCGCGGCGACATCGGGGTCTTCTCTTCCGGATACTGGACCGTGATCTTGCGCCGGAACGCATGCTTGCCGGTCAGCGCCAGGCCCTTGAAGAGCTCGACGAGGAAGAAGCTGTTGATGGAGTCGAGGACGGCAGCCATGGATATATCCGTATTCAGTTCCAGATCGACAGCGGGGTCTGCATCCAGGCGGCGATCAGCACCAGCCAGACCAGCGTCACCGGGATGAAGATCTTCCAGCCCAGACGCATGATCTGGTCGTAGCGGTAGCGCGGAAACGTCGCGCGCACCCAGATGAACATCGACACCAGCACGAACGCCTTCAGGCCGAGCCAGATCCAGCCCGGGATGAAGCTCAGCGCCGACACCGGAGCGTCCCAGCCGCCGAAGAACATGATCGCGGCGAGGAACGACACCAGGATCATGTTCGCGTATTCGGCGAGGAAGAACAGCGCGAACGACATGCCCGAGTACTCGACCATGTGCCCGGCGACGATTTCCGACTCGCCCTCGACCACGTCGAACGGATGTCGGTTGGTCTCCGCGATGCCCGAGATCATGTAGACGACGAAGATCGGCAGCAGCGGCAGCCAGTTCCACGACAGCACGTTGAGACCCATCGCGGCGAAGTGACCGTGCTGCTGGCCGACGACGATCTGCGTCAGGTTCAGGCTGCCCGAGACCATCAGCACCACGACCAGGCAGAAGCCCATCGCGATTTCGTAGCTGACCATCTGCGCCGACGCGCGCAGCGCGCCGAGGAAGGCGTACTTGGAGTTCGAGGCCCAGCCGGCGATGATCACGCCGTACACCTCGAGCGAGGTCACCGCCATGATCAGCAGCAGCCCGGCGTTGACGTTGGCCAGCGCGATGTTGGGGCCGAACGGCACCGCGGCCCACGCCACCAGCGCCGGCGTGATGGTCATGATCGGGCCGAGGATGAACAGGCGCGCGTTGGCCTTGTTCGGAACGACCAGTTCCTTGAAGATGAACTTCAGGCCGTCCGCGATCGGCTGCAGCAGACCGAACGGGCCGACGCGGTTCGGGCCGATGCGCACCTGCATCCAGCCGATCAGCTTGCGCTCCCACAGCGTCAGGTAGGCGACGGCGCCGAACAGCGGCGCGACGATGACGACGATCCGGATGATGGCCCAGACCACCGGCCAGGCCAGCGGCCCGAGCATCTGCAGTCCGGCGGAGTTGATGGAGTCGATCATGGCTCAGACCTTTTGCACGGAAACGGCACCGAACAGCTGCGGCAGCGGCGCGGTTGCGGCGAGCGCACACGCCACGCGCACCACGCCGGAGGCCAGCGTCGCGTCCAGCCGCGCCGGCAGCTCGACCGCCGCGTCGCCCTGCTGCACGCGCACGCGGTCGCCCGGTTGCAGTGCCAGACGCTCCCAGGTCGCTGCGTCGAGGCCGACGCTGCCGGCGTCGCGCGCATCGCGCGTGGCCTGCAGCGCACGCGCCCGGCGCACCACCGCGTCGACCGCGTAGATCGGCACGTCGGCGTAGCGCTCGAGCGCATCGGCCGCGCCCGCTGCGCCGAAGTCGAGCGCGGCCGGCAGCTCGGCGGCGACCGGACGCGCCAGCTCGGCGGCGATGTCGAGGCCGGCCAGCGCCGCCTCGCGCACCGCCTCGACGGTGTCATATTCGAAACCGGCCAGGCCGAGCTGGTCGGCGAGCACGCGCAGCACCTTCCACGCCGCGCGCGACTGGCCGACCGGGCCGACCACCGGGCCGAAGCTCTGCACACGGCCTTCGGCGTTGATCAGGCTGCCGGCGTTCTCGCTGAACGGCGCGATCGGCAGCACCACCTTCAGCGCGCTGTCGTCGGCCGGACGGAACGCGCTGAACGCGATCGCCATCGGCACGCCGCGCAGCGCGCCGGCGAGGTCGAGTTCCGGTTCGAGATTGAGCAGCAACAGCGCCGCCGGCGGCTCGGCCAGCATCTGCGCGGCGTGGCGTCCGCCGTTGCGCGGCTTGGCGCCGAGCAGATGGGCGCCGACCTCGTTGGCGCCCTCGACCAGGTGGCCGAAGCTCGCGCCGGTCTGCGCCGCGATCCAGCGCGCCAGCTGCTCGAGGCTGCCGGCCTGGGGGTGGCGCAGCGCGGCGTTGCCCAGCCACACCACCTTGCGTTCACCTTGCAGCAGCGCGGTCGCCGCGGCGCGTTGCGCGTCGCTGACCTGCAGCGCGGCCAGCGCAGCGGGACGCGCCGTCGCTTTCGCGTCGGCCACCGCGGCGGCAATGCCGCCGAGCTCGCGCAGCCAGGCGCTGGGGGCCGCGGCGACCTGCGCCGCCAGCGGCATCAGCAGATCGTCGGCCGCGGCGTGCAGCACCGCGACCTGCGCACCGGACTTCGCGGCGCGGCGCAGTTTCGC
>JAKAHP010000140.1 GCA_021825505.1 Pseudomonadota bacterium | reverse complement strand
GGCCAGCGGGGTGCCGCCCAAGGACGTGGCCAAGAACCTCGGCGTGTCCATTCCGACGCTGTACCGCTGGGTGCCAGCCTCCACGCACGCTTAGCGTGCTTTATTTTCCGTTTTCTGAGACGACCCCGGATACACCTTGCCTACGCCGACCAGTGCTGCACGGCGAGCGTACAAACCGACTGCCATTTGGGGCGAGTTGCCGTGGCCTACTCCGGCGAACGCGCTTTTCCCACGGTGAACCGTCCCGGGTTTCGTCGTGAAGGCCGGTTTGGTTGAGTCGCACCAGGGTAGCTGACGGGCGGCTGCTGGCCTTGCTACTGCAGTCATCGGCATGTGCCAGGCCGCGCGACTGTTCAGGCCGATCTGCAGACTTCCCGCACCCAGGGTCAGATCCAGGCCTGCTACAGCACAAGACCCCGTCCTGCGATGGTTACCCCCCGCGGTGCCGACCCGCACGCACGCCATAGGTGGCGTGAACTCAGGCCGATGTCCGAGGCCCCTGCCGCCGCCGGGCTCGGGATGACCAGCTTCCGCCGGGTCAATGCTCGCTTAGGCAGGGCTGCGTCGTCTGCGCACCGTTCCGCGCCGCCCGCCACTGCCGCATGGCCGGGCGAAGGCAGACGCGGCGACGTTCAGCCCAGGCCGCGCGCGTGGTGCTCGAAATGCTCGCCCAGGAAACTGGCGACGAAGTAGTAGCTGTGGTCGTAGCCGGCGTGCACGCGCAGTTGCAGCGCATGCCCGGCTGCCGCGCAGGCCTCGCGCAGCAGCTGCGGGCGCAGTTGCTCGGCCAGGAAGGGGTCGTCGGCGCCCTGATCGACGAGCAGCGGCAGGCGCTCGGTGGCGCCGGCGATCAGCTCGACCGCGTCCCACGCGCGCCAGCGGTCAGCCTGCGCGCCCAGGTAGGCGGTGAAGGCCTTGCGCCCCCACGGCACCTGCGACGGCGCCACGATCGGGGCGAAGGCGGAGACGCTGCGATAACGCCCGGGATGACGCAGCGCCGTCATCAGCGCGCCGTGCCCGCCCATCGAGTGCCCGCAGATGCCGCGCGCCTCGGTGGCCGGGAAATGCGCCTCGACCCAGTCCGGCAGCTCCTGCGCCACGTAGGACTGCATGCGGTAATGCGCGGACCAGGGCGCCTCGCTGGCGTCGACGTAGAACCCGGCCCCCATGCCGAGGTCGTAGCAGGGGTCGTCGGCCACCCCGAGACGCCCGGCCTCGTCGCGCGGGCTCGTGTCGGGCGCCACCACGATCAGCCCGTGACGCGCGGCGTGCTGCTGCGCGCCGGCCTTGGTGATGAAGTTCTGCTCGGTGCAGCTCAGGCCCGACAGCCAGTACAGCACGCCGCAGCGCTGCCCCTGCAAGGCGGCCGGCGGCAGATACACGCCGACGTTCATGTCGCAGCCCAGGCTGCTCGAAGCGTGGCGCCAGACTTCCTGTCTGCCGCCGAAGCAGGCGTGGTGTTCGATGCGTTCCACCTGGTGTCCCGTCCCGAATGTCAGAAGTGGATCACGCTGCGGATCGACTTGCCTTCGTGCATCAGGTCGAAGGCCTCGTTGATCCGCTCCAGCCCCATCGTGTGGGTGACGAACGGGGCCAGCTTGATGGTGCCGCGCATCGCGTCCTCCACCATGCCGGGCAGCTGACTGCGCCCCTTGACCCCGCCGAACGCCGTGCCCTTCCAGGTGCGCCCGGTCACCAGCTGGAACGGCCGGCTGGAGATTTCCTGACCCGCGCCGGCCACGCCGATGATGATCGACTGGCCCCAGCCGCGGTGCGCGCACTCCAGCGCCGCGCGCATGACCTGCACATTGCCGATGCATTCGAAGGAATGGTCGACGCCCCAGCCGGTCATTTCCACCACGACCTGCTGGATCGGCTGGTCGTGGTCCTTTGGGTTGACGCAGTCGGTGGCGCCGAACATGCGTGCCAGCTCGAACTTCTCCGGGTTGGTGTCGATGGCGATGATGCGCCCGGCCTTGGCCAGCTGCGCGCCGTGCACCACCGCCAGCCCGATGCCGCCGAGGCCGAACACCGCCACCGAGTCGCCGGGTTGCACCTTGGCGGTGTTGGACACCGCGCCAAGCCCCGTGGTCACGCCGCAGCCCAGCAGGCAGGTCTGCTCGGGGTCGGCGCGGGGGTCGACCCTGGCCAGCGACACCTCGGCCACCACGGTGTATTCGCTGAAGGTGGAGCAGCCCATGTAGTGGTAGACGGGCTGACCCTGGTAGGAAAAGCGCGTGGTGCCGTCGGGCATCAGCCCCTTGCCCTGGGTGGCGCGCACCGCCACGCACAGATTGGTCTTGCCCGACTTGCAGAACAGGCACTCGCCGCACTCGGCGGTGTACAGCGGGATCACGCGGTCGCCCGGGCGCACGCTGGTGACGCCCTCGCCCACCTCCACCACCACGCCCGAGCCCTCATGACCGAGCACCGCGGGAAACACGCCCTCGGGGTCGGTGCCCGACAGCGTGAACGCATCCGTACACCACGCTCGGCGACGTTCAGCCCCGCGGCGCCGACGCCGCCGGCAGCTCGACGCGCAGCACCAGGCCTGGCGCGCCGTCATCGCGATCGCGCAGCGCAATCCGCGCCCCCAGGCGCGCAGCCGCCTCCTGCGCGATGGCCAGCCCCAGCCCTGTGCCCTCGACCTCGCCGCCGTGCAGCCGGGTGAACGGCTTGAAGACCTCGCGGCGCCGCTCCACGGGCATGCCGGGGCCGCTGTCGATCACCTCGGCGCGTACCCCGCCGGGGCTGCCGGCCAGGCGCAGCGTCACCTCGCCGCCGGGCGGGGTGTACTTCAAGGCGTTGTCGATGCCGTTGCCCAGAATGGCGCGCAACAGTGGCGCCGCACTGTCGAGCGTGAGCGTGCCGGGGGCGTCGAGCCCCAGGTCGATGTGCCGCTGCTCGGCCAGCGGGTGGTATTCGGCGAGCAGTTCGCGCGCCAGCGCGGCAAGGTCGACCGTTTCATGGAGCACGTCGCCGCTTTCGATGCGCGCCAGGTCCAGCAACTGTTCACTGAGCTTGCGCGCCCGCTCGATGCCGCGTTCCAGCGGCTGCACGCGCAGCCGGGCCTCGTCCAGCGACGTCGCATGGCGCACATTGCGCGCCTGCAGCGCCAGCGCGGTCAGCGGCGTGCGCAGCTCGTGCGCCGCGTCGGCGACGAAGCGCTGCTGCTGGCGCATCAGCGCATGGGTGCGCTGCAACAGTCCTTCGATCGCGCACACGAAGGGCTGGATCTCGGCGGGCATCGGGCCGAGCCCAAGTTCCGCCCCGCGCAGCACCTCGCTTTGTTCGAGCTTTCGCGCGGCGCGCACCACCGGAGCGAACTCGCGCCGCACGACGCGCCCGAGCAGCCCGATGAGCAGCGGCACCAGCAACGCGGAAGGCGCCAAGGCCCGCAGCGCCGCGTTCCATGCCAGCTCGTCGCGCGCATGGGTGGGCTGGGCCACGACCACCGTGTAGCGACCGCTGTGTTGTACGAAGACCCGCATGCGGCCGGCCGCGGTGTCCAGCGTGCTCAGGCCGGACGGGCGCGGCGTTGCAAGCCACGACGGCGCGGGGTCGACCGGCAACAGCGCGACGTGGATGCGCGAATCGTGGTCGCCGATGCCGACGCCGTGCGCCACCGCGTGCTCGCGGCCTGGGTGACGCAGCGCGAGCGCGGCGACCTGGCGCAACATGTCGTCCTGCGACTCGCGCAGTTCGCGCCAGGCCAGCACGAACTGCGCGACGGCGGCGAGCACCCCGAGCACGACGACGGCGAGCGCCGTCTGCACCAGCAACCTGCGTTGAAAGGACGAGCTCATCGCGGCTTGTCGACCCGCCAGCCTGCGCCGCGCACGTTCTTG
The DNA here is from genome assembly GCA_021825505.1 of Pseudomonadota bacterium. Lineage (GTDB taxonomy): Bacteria > Pseudomonadota > Gammaproteobacteria > Burkholderiales > Burkholderiaceae_C > Thiomonas_A. The sequence continues at coordinate 3,832 of JAKAHP010000140.1, read as the reverse complement.
ATCAGGTCCGCGCCGAGCTTCTTGCGCACCCCATGAATCAGGAAATCGACAGCGCTGCTCTCGACTTCCTCGTTCCAGCCGTACAGCCGATCCTCCAGCTGCGCCCGCGTCAGGATGGTGCCGGGGCGCAGCAGCAGCGCGTGCAGCAAGGCGAACTCGCGCGCCGTCAGCGCCACGCTGGCGTCGCCGCGGCAGGCAATGCGCGTGGCCGGGTCGAGCGACACCACGCCGTTGCTCAGTTGCGCCTCGGCCTGGCCCGAATGGCGGCGCAGCACGGCGCGCATGCGCGCCAGCAATTCATCCATGTCGAAGGGCTTGACGACATAGTCGTCGGCGCCGAGGTCGAGCCCGCGCACCCGATCGGCCGGCGCGTCGCGTGCGGTGATCAGCAGCACCGGGACGCGGTCGGCGCGTTCGCGCAGGCGCTGCAGCACGCTCAGGCCGTCGCGCCTGGGCAGGCCGATGTCGAGCAGCACCAGTTGGTGCTGGCGGTCGCGCAACACGCGGTCGGCCGTCTCGCCGTCGCGCACCAGGTCGACCGCGTAGGCCGCGTCGCGCAGCGCGACCTCGATCGCCGCAGCGATCATCGGGTCATCCTCGATCAGCAGTACACGCATCGGAGCTCGGCCAGGTCAGTGAGGCGTGGCGGCTGCGCACCGAGGCAACAGGCACAGCGCCAGCAGCATGCAGGCGATCAGCTTAACGCCGGTGTCGCCATGATCGCCGTCCCATGTCCGCTTGGGTGCAAGCGTGACGCCCGGATTTGCGCCAGCACATGCTGCAGGCACGTTCGCCAGCGCGGATTCGACGGCTCGCGCCGGCACGGACAAGGCCTCAGGCGCCTGCCGTCGAGGAGGCAGCGGCCGCAGCCGTGGCCCCCTCGGCCTGCATCAGTCCTTGTTGGGACCTTCGACGCTGTCTTCAAGGACCTTGCCGGTCATGGCGTCGACCCCCACTTCGCGCTCACCCTGGCCGGTTTTCAGGTCGAAGGAATAGCGCAGCCCGCTGCCGCCCTTTTCATGCTCGAGCTCCTGGTCGGTGATGGTGGCCCCGGGGACGGTCTTCAGCGCGGTCTGCCGCGCCTGCTCCAGGGTGATGGTGGCGTGCTTGGCATACTGCTGACCGTCGTAGGCCTGCGCGGCGGTGGCGGCGGCGGCGATGGCGGCGACCGCCGCGGAAGCGATGACGATACTTTGCTTGAACTTCATGGTGGAACTCCTTGGGTGGGTCGGCTCCACAGCACCAAGCTGGTGGAGCAGCGCCGCAGTGGCGCATGACCCGGAGTTTGCGCAGTCCGATTTAGCGCAGCTTTAGCGCCGCGCAAGGCCGCGCCGCGACGCGGCCCGACCGACGCATCGCGTCACGCCACCCTGGTCCCGCGCTGGGTCTCGCACTATTCAAGGGCTAAGTCTTGCCGTCGATACTTCACCGGCCAACCGACATCGCCCAGCTTCGATGAGCACGATCCAGAGTTTCAACCACACCCTGTTCCTGCAGATCAATGCCGCGGCGGACACGCCGCGCTGGCTGATCGACGCCGCGCGCTTCATCGCCAACGACCTGGTCTACGGAATTCCGCTGCTGCTCGCCGCCCTGTGGTTGGCCGGCACGAGTTCGCGCCGCGGTGCCGCACTGCTCGCGTTCGGCATCGCGATGCTCGCGCTCGCCGCCAATCAGCTGATCGGCATGCTCTGGTATCAGCCGCGGCCCTTCGTGCTCGGGCTGGGCCACACCTGGTCGGTGCATGCCCCCGACGCCTCGTTTCCCAGCGACCATCTGACGCTGTTCACCTCGATCGGTCTCGGCCTGCTGCTCGGCGGGCAGCGACGCATCGGCCTGGCGACCCTCGGCGCCGGACTGCTCGTCGGCTGGGCGCGGATCTACCTGGGGCTGCACTTTCCGCTCGACATGGCGGGCTCGTTGCTGGTCGCGACCGTCGGCGCTGCCGTGCTCACTGCGCTGTGGCGCCGCATCGGCGCGGCAGTGACCGCTCGTGTCGAGGCCCTGTACCGGGCGCTGCTGGCGCGCCCGATTGCACGCGGCCTCTTGCGCTTCTGAGAGTGCCCCCAGGGCCGGGCTGCGCCCAGCCCGTTCCCAGTGGGGGTGAAGCCATAGACTGTTCAAAGACACAGCGATTCCATCCTTCCACGCCCTGAACGGCGAGGCGTGTCGCGCAACGGGGCAAGCTCTGCTTGACGCTATAAATAAGTGCATGCGAATATGTGATATACCCCCCCGCCCCTGCCGAGCATGTCCGCCCATCCCCTACTCAAAACGACGCCGCCTGCGGCCGCGGCCCCGTCGCGGCAGGCCGCGGTGGTCGAGCTGCGCGCCGTGCTGGCGCAGCGCATTGTCGGCCAGCAGGCGCTGCTCGACCGCATGGTGGTGGCGCTGCTGACCGGCGGGCACCTGCTGGTCGAAGGACTGCCGGGGCTGGCCAAGACCACCGCGGTGAAAGCCTTGGCACGCGCCGTGCACGCCAGTTTCCAGCGCGTGCAGTTCACCCCGGACCTGCTTCCCGGCGACATCACCGGAGGTGACATCTTCCTGCCGGCCGAGGGGTGCAGTCGCTTTGTCGCGGGCCCGCTGTTCCACGACATCGTGCTGGCCGATGAGATCAACCGCGCCCCGGCAAAGGTGCAGTCGGCGTTGCTCGAGGCCATGCAGGAGCGCCAGGTCACGGTGGGCGGCACCACCTACCCGCTGCCGCCGATGTTCCTGGTCATGGCCACGCAGAACCCGCTGGAACAGTCGGGAACCTATCCGCTGCCCGAGGCGCAGCTCGACCGCTTCCTGCTGCACGTGCTGATCGACTACCCGAGCGCCGAGCAGGAGCGCAGCATCCTCGACATGGACCTGGCCGCCGGCGAAGGTGGCGGCGACCGAGCCGACGCCGAAACCCACACTCGCATCGATGCCGCCGTGGTGCTGCAGGCGCGTGAGGAGGTGCGGCGGGTGTACCTGGCCGCGACGCTGCGCGCCGCCATCGTCGAGTTGGTGCGCTGCACCCGCGCGCCGCAACTGCACGACCCGGCCCTGGAAGGCCTGGTCGACGCCGGCGCGTCGCCGCGCGCGATGCTGGCGCTGGCGCATTCGGCGCAGGCGCTGGCCTACCTGCGCGGGCGCGACTACGTGATCCCGGACGACATCGTCGAACTCGCCCCCGACGTGCTGCGCCACCGCATCGTGCTGAACCTGGAAGCGGAGCTGCGCGCAATCGACGCCGATGCCCTGGTGCGGCGCCTGCTCGAGGTCTCGCCGGCATGGGCCGGCGGCGCCGGCCCCGGATTGCGGGGGGCTTGAGAAAGCCCGCCGCTGCTCGCACCCGGCATGTCCGACTGAACTTCGAGATGGCCGCGCCTGTCCAAGCCGAGCGGCTGCGTGCCGTGGCGCGCGCCTGGCGCCGTCTGCAGGCCGGTCGGCGCGACGCGGTCGCCAGCCTGCTCGAGCGTGCCGACCGGGAAGAGATCTCGCGGGCGCTGGCCGGGAGTCTGCCGGCTCCCGGCGCTGCGCGGCCGGCGCGCCGGCACGATTCCGGCGAAGCGCCCTCGGCGCTGCGCGGCCGCGGGCTCGACTACGCGCAAAGCCGCGTCTACCAGGCGGGCGACGACATGCGGGCGATGCACTGGTCGCTGCTCGCGCGCACCGGCCGTCCCTACGTGCGCGAGTACGAGGCAGAGCATGCGGCGGCGTGGCACGTGCTGGTGGACGCGCACGCCGGCATGCTGTTCGGGACCCGCGTGCGCACCAAGGCCGCGCAGGCGGCGCGCGCGGCGCTGCTGGCCGCCGGGCTGCTGGCGCGGCTGGCGCCGCGTTCGCGGCTGTCGGCCTC
>JAKAHP010000139.1 GCA_021825505.1 Pseudomonadota bacterium | reverse complement strand
CCGCTCGCTCGCTGCTGGAAACTCGGGAGCGGCCACAGGTTCCAGCACGGGTTCCAGCACGGGTTCCGGCACGGGTTCCGGCACGGGTTCCGGCACGGGTTCCGGCACGGGTTCCGGCAAGGGTTCCGGCAAGGGTTCCAGCACGGGTTCCAGCACAGGTTCCGGCACAGGTTCCGGCACAGGTTCCGGCACGGGCTCCGGCACGGGCTCCGGCACGGGGATCGATTCCGCCGAGGCATTTCCGGTGTCGGCCGCGAGGCCCACGGCAGGTGCGCCAACAGCATCGGGCGCCCCCCCCAGACTCCCGGCGCGCCGGTCGGCTTCGATCGCCGCATGCAAGCGCGCTGCGATCTCGAGCAGCGCCACGGTGTCGGCAGCACGGCCCGGCGCCAGCGCCGGCAGCTGGATCAGCAATTGCTGCTGCGCTTCGCGGCACAGCGCGCACACCGCGCGCAGGCCGAGGAACTCGGCGCCGATGTGCAAGCCGCGCAACGCTTCGCCAGCCTGACCGAAGGCCTGGGGCGCATCGTCGCCACGCGCCGCGTCAGCCAACGCGTGGTCGATCTGGCGCAGGAATTCGCGCGCGTCGTTCAGGAACGCCGCGCGCAACTGCGCCGGCGTCGCGTCGGCCAGATTCATCGATGCCGCGCCGCCTCGCGCCCGCTCAACGGTCGGCGCGAATCGCGCCGGCCTTGGCCGCGTACAGCCGCGCATCGGCCTCGGCCACGCTTTGCACGACCGTACGCGTCGGCTCGAGCAGCGCGATGCCCGCCGAGAATGCCGCATGCAAGGGCTGGCCGCGCAAGTGCAGCAATGGCTGCTCGGCCAAGGCCTGCTGGATGCGCGCGACCGCGGTTTCGGCCTCGACCTGGCCGCTTTGCGGCAGCACGAGCACGAACTCGTCGCCGCCGTAGCGGAACGCGCTGTCGTAAGGACGCAGCAGACGCCGCAGTGCCGCGGCGAACGCTTCCAGGAAGCTATCGCCGGCGAGATGGCCGTAGCGATCGTTGATCGGCTTGAAACGGTCGAGGTCGACCAGCGCCAGCGCGCAACTGCCGCCGTGGCGACGCACTCGCGCGTGCTCGGCAATCAGCCGCTGCTGCAGCGCGCGCCGCCCGGGCAAGCCGGTCAGCGGGTCGAGCCAGGCTTGCTGCGCCGTCAGCTCCACTTCGAGCTCGGACAGGTGATGCAGCGCGCTCAAGCCGCTGTCCACCAACGCGTCGTAGGTGCGCAGTGCGTCGGGCTGCGACTTCTGCGTGCCGGCCAGATGCGCAACCAGGCGCTGGATGCCCTGCAGCTCGGCGAACAACTCGGCGTGGGTCGGCTCCAGCTCGCTCTCGCCCGAATCCGCCAGTGCGGCATGCAATTGCCGCTCGATCGCCGCCAGCGGCAAGGCGGCAACGGCCTGTGCCTGTTGGCGGTAGGCACCCTGGCGCAGGCAGCGTTGCAACCAGGCGGTGAGCACGCGCCGCGCGGCGCGGATCGCGCCGGCGGCGCCGTCGGCGGCGACGGCCGCGACAAGCGGTTGCGACGTCGCCAGCGACGCGGAAGATTCGACGGTCAATTCGGCAGCCAGCGCGGACATGGGAGCCTCTCCTTGTTCTTGATGGTGGTCATCAAGCAAACTCGATGCCAACCTGAAAACACCTAGTCAATTCAGCAACTACACGAGCTTTCCGCGATGTAAATCTGTCGTTCGCGACCCGTCTCGCGGCTTGCGCGGAGCTGGTCGAAGCGGGCCTCGTCAAGGATTTGACGCGGCCAGCTGCGCCGCGCCGCCGATCTGCACCAGCACGTCACCGTCGGCGCCGACCACGCCATGCACCACCCGGCCCGACTGCGCGTTGCGCACGATGATCTGCTGGCCCTGGCTGCCGTCCTGCAAGGCCACGCCCAGCGCACTCAAGCGCATGCCCGGCGCCACCGCGATCAGCGACACCGACTGCCCATAGTGAATCAGCGTCGGGCCGCGCAACATGTCGCGACTCAAGGCCTGCCCGGCCGCGACCCCATAGCGCAGCACCTGGCCGACGGCCTGGCGCGGGTCCGACAGGGCGCCGGCCGGAAGACTCGAGAGGTCGCGCGGCACCACGGTCAGGTCGGCAGGCGCGACCACGTGCCCGGCACCCAGTGCGCGCAGCGCCAGCACCGCGCCCTGCAGCGTGTCGACCCGCACCGGCAGGTACAGCGACCAGCGCTGCGGAGCCGCGCATGCGACCTGAACCGTCTGCGCGCCGAACGGCGACGCCGCGCCGAATGCACTCGCCTGCAATTTGTCGCAACGCGGAAAGTGCAGCGCCGGCGCCGGCCCCTGCACGTCGATGCGTGCGCTGGCGCGCAGCGCAGCCGGCATCTGCTGACGCACGAAGCGCGCGGCCGCATCGCGGATCGCCGCCGCCGGCTCGAACGGGGTCGCGGCACGCACGAGACCCGGAAGCGCGCTGCAAGCCAGCAGCGACAGGAATACGGCGATCAACAAGGGGAAGCGGCGAGACATCGGAACGGTGACAGACAAGGCGCCCGGATGGGCATCAGGTGATGCCGAGCAAGCTTCGGGCCAGCATGGACGGGCCTGCCGAGCCCCCTGCCGGCGGCAAGGCCGAGCGGCAAACCCTTGCCGCCGGTGGACGCGCCGCCGCCGCCGTGGCCGCGCGACTCCCTCTGGAGTGACAGGCTGCGTCTTCTGGCATGTTTCCTGCAGTTGAATCCGCGTCGAACTCGAAAGCCCGCCATGACCAACGCCCTCGACCAACATTTCGCCGTGCTGCAGCAAGCGCTCGACTTGCGCGCCTATCGCCAGCAATTGCTGGCCGCGAACATGGCCAACGCCGACACGCCGAACTACAAGGCGGTCGACCTCGACTTCGGCGCGGCGCTGCGCGGCGCGCTGTCCGGCCAGGGCCAGGCGCTGCCGCTGGCCACCGACAACAGCGCGCAACTGCAGCCGCAGGCGCAAGCCGAGCCGGCCGCGGCATTCGTCGCATTCCAGGCCGGCAACAGCGTGCGCCTGGACGGCAACAGCGTCAATATGAATCGCGAGCAGGCAGCGTTCGCGCGCAACAGCCTGTCCTACGAAGCCGACCTGACCTTCCTGACCGGGAAGATCAAGACCCTCGCGTCCGCCATCACCGGTTGAACGTCAAGCCATCGAAGGAGGCACTCTCATGTCGCTGTTCAACGCCCTCGACGTCGCCAACTCGGGCCTCAATGCCGAGAGCTACCGGCTCAACGTCGTCGCCAGCAATCTGGCCAACGCCGATTCGGCGACGAGCTCGAACGGCCAGACCTATCGCGCTCGCGAGGTCGTGTTCGCCGCACAGCCGCTCGACGGCGGCACGGCCGGCGTCGACGGCGTGCAGGTGGCCGGCGTGGTCGAGAAACCGGGCCCGCTCAAGCTGGTGTACGACCCGGGCAATCCGCTGGCGAACAAGCAGGGTTATGTCAGCTATCCGAACGTGAACCCGGTCGACGAGATGGTCAACATGATCTCGGCGTCGCGCGCCTACCAGGCCAACGTGAACGTGATGAACACGACCAAGAACCTGCTGGCCAAGACGCTGACGCTGGGCCAGTGACATTGACTGCATGAAGGAAACGCGATGACCACTCCGATCAACAACAGCACCAACGCCCTGATCTCCTCGCTGCAGACGAGCAGCAGCGCGGCGACTTCGGGCAGCAGCGCCAGCGGCATGTCGGCGCTGGCCAACGCCAACAGCTTCTACAACCTGCTCGTCACCCAGCTGACCAACCAGGATCCGCTGAACCCGATGAGCAACTCCGACCTCTCGGCCCAACTGGCGCAGTTCAGCACCGCCAGCGGCGTGCAATCGATCCAGCAATCGATGGCGGCGCTGACCGCGCAACTGGCGCAGTCGCAGGGGCTGCAGGCGGCCAACCTGGTCGGCCACAACGTCGTGTTCGACAGCAACTCGATGAGCCTGGGCACCAGCGGCGGCAGCGCCGGCGGTTTCACGCTGTCGGGCGCGGCCTCCGACGTGCAGGTGCAGGTCCTCGACAGCGGTGGGCAGACGGTCGACACCATGGACCTCGGCGCGCTGCCGGCCGGCGTGCAGAGCTTCAGCTGGGACGGCAAGACCGCCAACGGCCAGCAGGCGGCCGCCGGCAACTACACCTTCAACGTGCAGGCGGTCGACTCCAGCGGCAACGCGGTCGGCGCGACACCGTTCGGCACCGGCACCGTGCAGGCGGTGCTGCTCAACGGCAGCAGCGGCCCGGCCCTGCAGATCCAGGGACAGAGCTCGACGGTTCCGCTGAACAACATCCAGGGCGTGGTTTGACCCCCGCCGCACGCTTCCAGGAGAACGCCAGATGAGTTCCTTCCAGACCGCGCTGTCCGGCCTGCAGGCCGCGTCCACCGACCTGCAGGTGATGGGCAACAACATTGCCAACGCCAGCACCGTCGGCTTCAAGCAGTCGAACGCGCAGTTCGCCGACGCCTACGCCGCGGCCATCGCCGGCAGCGCGCCGATCAACGGCCAGGTCGGCATCGGCACGTCGGTGTCGACCGTTGCGCAGCAGTTCTCGCAAGGCAACATACAGACGACGAACAACCCGCTGGACGTGGCGATCAACGGCGCCGGATTCTTCCAGTTCGACTACAACGGCGCGACCGTGTATGGGCGCAACGGCCAGTTTCAGCTCAACAACCAAGGCTACATCGTCGACGGCAACGGCGCCGAGCTGGTCGGCCAGACCGCCACCAGCGGCACGCTGACCGGCGCCACCGGGCCGCTGCAGGTGCTGGCCAACACGCTGGCGCCCTCGGGCACCAGCAAGCTTGCGCTGTCGGTGAACCTGAATGCGTCGGATACGCCGATCGCCAGCGGCGTCGCGTTCGATCCGAACAACACGAGCAGCTACAACTTCTCGACCGTAAGCACGGTCTACGACAGCCTCGGCACGTCGCACCTGATGACCACGTATTACTCGCTGGCGTCGGGCGGCACCAGCGGCGCGGGGCAAGTCTGGGACGTGCACTATTCCCTTGCTGGCGCCTATGACCCGGGTTCCGCGACTAGTGGCAGCGCAAGCAGCGTGTTCATGAGCTCAGGACAATCCGTCAGCCTCAACTTCACCCAGGGCGGTCAACTCGTTACCTCGGGTTCCGGAACCGGCATCGTCGCGTCGGGCTTCGCCTGGTCGGACGGAGCCAGCGGGACCGCGATCAACGTCTCGTTCTCGGGGTCGACCAATTACGCGGCCTCCGACGGGGTCAACAGCATCCACGCCGACGGCTTCGGCGTCGGCCAGCTCAGCAATCTGTCGATCGGCGCCGACGGCACCGTGCAAGGCATCTACAGCAACGGCCAGACCTGGACGCTGGGCAAGGTCAGCTTGACCAACTTCGCGGCGCCGCAGGGCTTGCAACGCGCCGGCAACAACTATTACGTACCGACGGCGGCCTCGGGGCAACCGGTCACCGGAACGCCGGGCAACAACGGTCTGGGGGTGTTGCAGTCGAGCGCGGTCGAGGAATCCAACGTCGATTTGTCGACGCAGCTCGTCGACCTGATCGTCGCGCAGCAGGCGTATCAGGCGAACTCGCAGACGATCAAGACCGAGAACCAGGTGGTCCAGACTTTGCTTTCCTTGTAATCGACGACGCTATTTCGACACATCATGGACACGCTCTGGATTGCCGCCACCGGTGCCCGCGCGATTCTGCGCCGGCAGGACGTCACGACCAACAACCTGGCCAACGTCGACACCGGCGGCTACCGTGCCGCGCAGGCGCAGTTCCGCGCGCTGCCGGTGTACGGCGAGCCGCTGCCGAGCAACGCCTACGTGGCCACCCAGGGCACGACCCCCGACCTGCAAAGCGGGCCGATCCGCCACACCGGGCGCAATCTCGACGTCGCGATCAACGGCCAGGGCTGGCTTACCGTGCAGGGCGCCGACGGCCAGCCGGCCTACACGCGCAACGGCGACCTGCAGCTGACCCCCAGCGGCGCGCTGCTGACCAGCACCGGCCAGCCGGTGCTCGGCCAGGGCGGTGCGCCGATCACGCTGCCGGCGCTGGAGTCGGTGCAGATCGGCGCCGACGGCACGATCTCGGGCGTGCCGGCCGGATCGACCGCGAGCAATCTGGTCGTGATCAACCGCATCCAGCTGGTCAACCCGCCGGCCGCGCAGCTGCAGCGCGGTGCCGACGGGCTGTTCCGCGACACGCAAGGGCCGGCGCCGGCCGACGGCAATGTGCAACTGGTCAGCGGCGCGCTCGAAGGCAGCAACGTCAACCCGGTGCACGCGATGGTGCAGATGCTCGACAACACGCGCGCTTTCGAAATGCAGACCAAGCTGATCCAGACCGTCGACCAGAACCGCCAGGCGTCGCTGCAACTGCTCAACGTCAGCTGACCCGTCACCCCGAACCGATACCGAGGACCCCGCGATGATCCGCTCCCTCTACGTCGCCGCCACCGGCCTGCAAGCCCAGCAGACCAGCATGGACGTGATTTCGAACAACCTGGCCAACGCGAACACGACCGGTTTCAAGAGCGCGCGCACGGTGTTCCAGGACTTGATTTACCAGAACATGATCCAGCCCGGCGCGCAGTCGTCGCAGACCACGCAATATCCGTCGGGGCTGCAACTCGGCTCAGGCGTCACCTCGGTGGCCAGCGAGCGCCTGATGACGCAGGGCAGCCTGACGCAGACCGGCAATTCGCTCGACCTGGCGATCAACGGTCTGGGCTTCTTCCAGGTCCTCGAGCCCAACGGCACCGTCGCCTACACGCGCGACGGCACCTTCCAGCTCAACAACCAGGGCCAGCTCGTCACCTCCAGCGGCTATCTGGTGCAGCCGACCGTCACGGTGCCGTCGAACGCGCAAAGCATCACCGTCGGCACCGACGGCACGGTCTCGGTCACGCTGCCCGGGCAGAGCGCGCCGCAGACCGTGGGCACCCTGCAACTGGCCAGCTTCGTCAACCCGACCGGCCTGCAGAGCGTCGGCGGCAATCTGTACGTGCAGACCGGCTCCTCGGGCAGCCCGAACACCGGGCAGCCGACGCTCAACGGCCTGGGCACGCTGCAACAGGGCTACCTGGAATCGTCCAACGTCAACGTCGTCTCGGCGCTGGTCGACATGATTACGACGCAGCGCGCCTACGAAATCAACAGCAAGGCGGTGCAGGCGTCCGACCAGATGCTGCAGTACGTCGAACAGAATGTCTGAGTCCCCGTTCCGGCGCAGCGTGCTGCGCGTGCTGTGCGCAGCGCTGGCCTGCGCACTGCTCGGCGCCTGCGCGTCGTATCCGGACCGTCTGGGCAGCGCGCACGAGCGACTGCAACCGCTGCCGATCCCGGCCACGCCGGAAGCGTTCGACGCGCACCCGGCCAACGGCGCGATCTGGCAATCGGGCACCAACGTCGCGCTGTTCGAGGACACCCGCGCGCATCGCGTCGGCGACCTGATCACCGTGCAGATCCAGGAAAACGCCAACGCCACCAAGTCGACCAACACCTCGATCAGCAAGACCGACAGCGTGTCGGGCGGCATCAGCGCGCTGTTCGGCGGCGTTCCGGCGGCGCTGTCCAGCGGCATCGGCGGCAACAGCGCGACCAAGTTCGGCGGCAACGGCGCGGTGGCGCAGAGCAATACCTTCACCACGACGCTGCAGGCCACCGTCGTGCGCGTGATGAGCGACGGCAACCTGGAGATCTCGGGGCAGAAGGAAG
>JAKAHP010000138.1 GCA_021825505.1 Pseudomonadota bacterium | reverse complement strand
GCCGCCGCATCAGCTGCTGCACGCCGACACCGCGGCGCGCGCGCTGGCCGACGCCATCGCGGCCGGCCAGCGCATGTGCGTGGTGGCCGACTACGACTGCGACGGCGCCACCGCGTGCGCGGTGGCGTTGCGCGGGCTGCGCATGTTCGGCGCCGACGTCGGCTACCTGGTGCCGAACCGCTTCCGCACCGGCTACGGCTTGTCGCCGGCGCTGGCCGACGAAGTCGCGCGCCTGCCCGGCGGGCGCCCGCACTGGATCGTCACCGTCGACAACGGCATCGCCAGCGTGGAGGGCGTGGCGCGTGCCGCCGAGCTGGGCATGCGCGTGCTGGTCACCGACCACCACCTGCCGGGCGACGCCTTGCCCGCCGCCGAGGTCATCGTCAACCCGAACCAGCCCGGCTGCACTTTCGGCAGCCGCCACCTCGCCGGCGTCGGTGTCATGTTCTACGTGCTGCTGGCGCTGCGCGCCGAGCTGCGCGCGCGCGGCGCGTTCGGCGCCGGCGCGCAGCCGCGCCTGGACACGCTGCTCGACCTGGTCGCGCTGGGCACGGTGGCCGATGTCGTGCGGCTCGACGCGAACAATCGGCTGCTGGTCGCGCAGGGCTTGCGGCGCATCCGCGAAGGACGCATGCAGCCCGGCGTGCGCGCGCTGTTCGCCGCCGCCGGGCGCGACCCGGCGCGCGCCAGCGGCTTCGACCTCGGCTTCGCGCTCGGTCCCCGCATCAATGCCGCCGGGCGTCTGGCCGACATGACGGTGGGCATCGAATGCCTGCTGGCCGACGACGCGCAGCGCGCCGCCGAGCTGGCCGCCAGTCTGGACGCGATCAACCGCGAACGCCGCGGCATCGAGAGCGAAATGCGCGAGCAGGCGCTGGAGCTGCTCGCCGCGCTGCCGCAGCAGGCGTCCGACCGCGCGTCGATCTGCCTGTATTCGCCGCAGTGGCACGAGGGCGTGGTCGGCATCGTCGCCGGGCGCCTGAAGGAATTGCATCACCGGCCGACCTTTGTCTTTGCGCCGGCGGGCGACGGCCAGCTGCGCGGCTCGGGACGCTCGATTCCCGGCTTCCACCTGCGCGATGCGCTCGACCTGGTGTCCAAGCGCGCCCCCGGCGTGCTGCTGCGCTTCGGCGGCCACGCCGCAGCGGCCGGCTGCACGCTGGCCGCCGACGGTTTCGAGCGTTTCGCCGAGGCCTTCGAGGTCGTCGCCGGCGAATGGCTGTCGGCCGAACTGCTGGCGCGCAAGCTCGAGGTCGACGGCGAGCTGCCGGCGCAGTGGTTCGACGCGGAAGTGGCCGCGCTGCTGCAGGCCCAGGTCTGGGGCCAGGGGTTCGCGCCGCCGGTGTTCGCCAGCCGCGTCGAGGTGCTGCAGCAGGGACAGCTCGGCAGCGCGCACCTGCGCGCACGCGTGCGCGTGCTCGACGGCAGCGCCGCCGGCAGCACGCGCGAGCTGATCGCGTGGAACCGCAGCAGCTTCCTGCCGCAGCAGGCGCATGTCGCGTGGCGCCTCGACGCGAATGAGTGGCAAGGCCGGATTCAGTTGCGGATGTTGTTGGAAGCAGTCGAGGACGTCGAATAAATCGCATATCGCGGCGCGCACGAGCGCAGGCGCGGCGTTAAAGTTACGCGCCATGCAATCCGCCGAAACCGCGCGCGCGCCCGCGCCGAGCGCCCCGCCTCCGATCGAACTGGCCAACGAGCTCGATCTGCTGCTGCTGGCCACCGACGACGAGGCCGCGCTGCAGCCCGAGCTGTTGCGCTTCCTGCTCGAACGCGCCGGCCTGGACGGAGTCTGGCTCGGCCATCCCGACGCCGACGGCGCGCTGGTGCTGGGTGCGGTAGGCGGCGACGGCATGGCCGAGTTCCTGCGCGGCGTCGAGCTCGACCTGGCCGGCGGCGGGCCGGCCGCGCTGGCCTGGCGCAGCGGTCTGCCGCAGATCGTCGTCGACTGGGCCAGCGACGCGCGCACCGCGGCGCAGCGCGACAGCGGCGCGCGCGCCGGCTGGTGTGGCGTGGTGTGCCTGCCGCTGCTCGGCGCCGACGGCCAGCGCGACCTGCTGGCGTTGTACAGCCGCCGGCCCGGCTTTTTCCAGCAGGCGGCGGTGCAGCGCCTGGTGTGGCATCTGCACCAGGTGCTGGGGCTCAAGCTCGGGCGCATGCGTCGCATCCGCGACGTGCTGCGCCGTGGCGAGTCGCTGCAGCTGCTGCAGGCCGCGCTCGAAAGCACCGAGGTCGCGGTCACGCTGGTCGACATGGGCGACCCGGAGCAGCCGCTGATCTACGTCAACGCGGCGTTCACGCGCCTGACCGGCTATACCGCGCAGCAGGCCCTGGGGCGCAATTGCCGCTTCCTGCAGGGCGCGCCGCAGCGCGACGCCGGCGATGCAGGCGACGCCGCGGCGCGCGCGGCGATGCGCGAGGCGCTGCGCGACGGACGCAGCTGCCAGGTCGAGCTGCGCAACCGGCGCGCCGACGGCAGCGAATTCTGGAACGCGCTGAGCCTGTCGCCGATTCGCGATGCGAGCGGTGCGGTGACCCATTACGCAGGGCTGTCGACCGACGCCAGCGCGCGCCACGCGCAGCAGCTGCAATACGCGCGCACCGACGGTCTGTATCGGGCGTTGCTGGCCGAGGAGGAGCTGGTGCTCAACGCCACCGACCTCGGCGAAATGCTGCAGCAGTCGTGCGAGCGCCTGGCCGCCAGCGGCCTGTTCGGCAGCGTGCTGGTCGGCCGCGCCGGCCAGGAAGGGCGGCTGGATCTGCTGGCCAAGGCCGGCCCGGCGCCGATCGACGAGAGCTGGTACCGGCCCGACGTGCTCGGCGCCGACGCGAGCAGCAGCCTGGCCGGGCTGGTGTGGAACAGCGGCCGTTTGCAGGTGTGCAACGACTATCTGAACGAGCCCGCGTTCGCCGCGCTGCACGCCGGCGTGCGTGCCGCCGGCGTGCGCTCGGCGGCGATCGCCCCGGTGCTGCGCGGCGGCCATCGCTGGGCCATGCTCGGCGCCGCCTGCGGCGAAGTCGGGGTGTTCACGCCGCCGGTGCTGGAGCTGATCGAGCGCGTCGCGCGACTGATCGGCCACGGCCTGGATGCGTTCGACCTGCGCCGGCGCCTGCAGCAGGAGCACCGTCACATCTCGTGGCTGGCCGAGCACGACCCGCTGACCGGCCTGCTCAATCGGCGCGGCCTGCACCTGCGCCTGGAGGAGGCGCTGGCGCAGGTCGACGCGCAGGGCGGCCACGTCGCGGTATGCATACTCGATTTCGACGATTTCAAGCAGGTCAACGACAGCTATGGCCACGCCGCCGGCGATGCGCTGCTGCGCACGGTGGCGGCGCGCCTGGTCGAGGCGGTGCGACCGGCCGACACCGTCGCGCGCCTGGGCGGCGACGAGATCGTCGTCGTGCTGCAGGGCCTGGGCTCGCGCGACGACATCGCGCCGACGCTGCAGCGCGTGCGCGGCGCGGTCGATGCCGATGTGCCGCTGCCCGGCGGCGAAGCGGTGGTGCAGGTGCGCGCCAGCCTCGGGCTGACCGTCTACCCCGACGACAGCAGCGAGCCCGAGGAGCTGCTGCGCCATGCCGATCAGGCGCTGTACACGATCAAGCAGCAGCCGCGCGTGGCCGGCGCGCCGTTCTGGCGGCTGTATCAGCCGGCGGTCGACCGCGATCACTTCAGCCACCTGCGGCTGGTGCGCGAGCGCTTCGCCGCGGGCGGCTTGCGCGTGATGTACCAGCCGGTGGTCGACACCTTCAGCGGCCGCGTGGTCGAAGTCGAGGCGCTGTCACGCCTGGACGACGGCAACGGACGCCTGATCGGCCCGACCGACTTCATTCCGCTGCTCGGGCGCGACGCGCAGGCGGCGATGACGGTCGCGGTGCTGCGCCGTGCGATCGGGGACGCACAGTTGTGGCAGCGCGAGCACGGCATCGACGTCGCGGTCGCGATCAACGTCGACCCGCTGCTGCTGACCTCGGGCGAGGCGCTGGCCGCGGTGCGCGAGATCGTCGCCGAGCTGGCGTTTCCGCCCAAGCGCATCGTGCTGGAGATCCTCGAGCACAGCGACTTCCTGTCGCTGAGCAGCGCGCAGGACGCGCTGACCGAGTTGCGCGCGTTCGGTTGCCGCATCGCGCTCGACGACATCGGCAGCGCCTACTCGTCGCTGCTGCGCGTCAAGGAACTGCCGATCGACATCATCAAGCTCGACCAGAGCTTCATCCGCGGCCTCTCCGACCAGCCGCAGGATCTGCGCTTCGTGCAAAGCCTGACCCAGCTCGCGCGCGGGCTGGGGGTCGATTTCGTCGCCGAGGGCGCCGAGACCGAGGACATCGTCGAGGCCTTGCGCGCGCTGCGCGTGCCGCTGGCGCAGGGCTATGGCATCGCCCGGCCGATGCCGGCCGAGGCGTTCGGCGCCTGGGTGCAGGGCTGGGCGCCGCGGGCCGCGCAGCGCCGGCGCGGACTGCTCAGCAGCATTGCCGAGCAGCTCGTCGTGCTCGACATGGAGTTGATGATCGCGCAGCACTATCCGGCGCCGCAGCCGCCGCTGAGCCTGCGCGGGGATCCGGCCGCGGGCCCGCTCGGGCAGTGGCTGCAGCGCGCCGGGCTCGATGCGAGCCACGCGCTGGCGCAGGCCTGCACCGAGCTGTACGCGATGTTCGGCGACTGGATCGACGCCGGCCCCGACGCCGACGACAGCATGATCCAGTCGGCGCTCGACCACCTGCTGGGCAGCGCCGGCGAATACCTGCGCGCGCAGTCGCGCTGAGGCCTCGCCCGCGGGCCGTGTTCAGGCCGGCGCCAGCTGTCCCTTGTGCAGTCGCAGCTGCGTGTCGCAGCGCCGCGCCAGTTGCGCGTCGTGCGTCACCAGCACCATCGCGCCGCGCAGCTCGCGCACCACGCGCAGCATCAGTTCGAGCACGCGTTCGGCGTTGTCGGCGTCGAGGTTGCCGGTCGGCTCGTCGGCCAGCAGCAAGGCCGGCCGCGTGACCAGCGCGCGCGCCAGCGCGACGCGCTGGCGCTCACCTCCGGACAGCTCGCCCGGGCGATGCTCGGCGCGCTCGCGCAGCCCGACCTGCTCGAGCATCGCGGCGGCCGCGAGGCGTGCGGCCGCGGCGCTCTCGCGGCGGATGCGCAGCGGCATCGCGACGTTGTCGAGCGCGCTGAACTCGGGCAGCAGATGGTGGAACTGGTAGACGAAGCCGACCTGCCGGTTGCGCCAGTCGCCCTGGGCCGCCGCCGACAGCGCGCTCCAGTCGCGCCCGCACACCTCGATGGCGCCGGCATCGGCGCGTTCCAGGCCGCCGAGCAGGTGCAGCAAGGTGCTCTTGCCCGAGCCGGACGCGCCGACGATGGCCAGCGTCGCACGCGGCGCCAGTTCGAGATCGGCGCCGGCCAGCACCTCGACCGTCTGCGGCCCGCCTTCGAAGCGCTTGTGCACGCCGCGCGCGCGCAGCACCGGCTTGTCGTCCATCGCCTGCTCCTGGTTCATGCCGCGGGGCGGTATTCGGGAACCTGCTCGGTGAGCAGGGCACGCACCGCGTCGGGTGCGGTCAGCGCGTCGATGCGCGCGGCCAGCGCGCCCAGCGCGAGCGTGCCGCTGTCGGCGTGACGCGCCACGCGCAGCTTCGGATGCGGGGTCGGCAGCGTCGTCTCGTCGTCGGCGAGCAGCTCCTCGAACAGTTTCTCGCCGGGGCGCAGCCCGCTGAACACGATCGGCACTTCGTCCTCCTGCCGCCCCGACAGCCGGATCATCAGCCGCGCGAGGTCGACGATGCGCACCGGCTCGCCCATGTCGAGCACGTAGATCTGGCCGCTGTCGCCGATCAGACCGGCCTGCAGCACGAGCTGCGCGGCTTCCGGAATGGTCATGAAATAGCGCACGATGTCCGGGTGGGTCACGGTCACCGGACCGCCGGCGGCGATCTGCTGGGCGAAGCGCGGCACCACGCTGCCGCTGGAGCCCAGCACATTGCCGAAGCGCACCGCGACCATGCGCGTGCCGGCGTGCTCGCGCGCCAGCGCCTGCAGCGCGCGCTCGGCCAGGCGCTTGCTCGCGCCCATCACATTGGTCGGGTTGACGGCCTTGTCGGTCGAGATCAGCACGAAGCGCTGCGCGCCGCAGGCCGCCGCGGCGCGCGCCGCGTTGACCGTGCCCAGCACATTGGTGCGCAGCGCCTCGATGGCGTTGTCGCGTTCCATCAGCGGCACGTGTTTGTACGCCGCGGCGTGGAACACGATGCGCGGGCGGTGCGCGTCGAACAGTTCGCGCAGCCGCTGCGCTTCGCGCACATTGGCGGTCAGGTAGGTCACCGGCAGCCCGGGGTGGTGCGCGCTCAGTTCCTGTTCGAGCTGGTAGATCGCGTACTCGGAGCTGTCGAGGCAGACCAGGTGGCCGACGCCGAAGCGCGCGAGCTGGCGGCACAGCTCGGAGCCGATCGAGCCGCCGGCACCGGTGACCAGCGCGCAGCCGCCAGCGAGCAGCTCGGACAGGCCGCGCGCGTCGAGCTGCACCGCCTCGCGGCCCAGCAGATCGGCGATTTCGAGGCTGCGCGGCGCCGTCCGTCCCTGCGGCAGCCAGTCCTCGGCGCGCGGCAGCGTCAGCAGCGCCAGGCGCGCGTCGTTGGCCTGCTCGAGCAACAGGCGGCGTGTCGCCGAGCCGGCGCCGGCGGCGACCAGCGCGTGACGCACGTCGAGCGCGCGCGCGGCCTGGGCCAGGGTCTGTGGCGCGGCGACCACGTCGAGCCCCTGCAGGCTGCTGCCGGCCTCCTCGGGCAAGGGGCTGAACACGGCCAGCGCACGCCATTGCCGGTTGCCCTTGAGCGCGGCCAGCGCCTGCGCGGCATCGTCCACGCTGCCGAGCACGATCAGCGCCTGCTCGCTGCCCAGTGGCCGGCGTTCGGCGCGACTGCGCGCGAGCAGGCGCAGCGCCAGCAGCGCGCTGCCCGCGAGCAGCGGGTGGATCAGCGCGATCGAGCGCGGGAACGCGGGCAGGCGCACGATCAGCAGGCTGGCCGCCAGCGCGAGCGCCGCCACGCCGGACGCTGCCGCGAGCCGGCGCACGTCGGGCAGGCTGGCGTAGCGCCACGGTGTGCGGTAGACACCGAACGCGAGCAGGCAGCCGGTCCAGACCGCGATCGCCAGCGGCAGGCTGGCCAGCACGATGTGCACGATATTGGGCGGCGCATTGTTGCGCAGCAGGCTGAAGCGGAACACGAAGGCCGCCAGCCAGGTCAGCGCGACCGCGAGCGCGTCGTGCAGCGGCGGCTTCCAGCCGATGCGGCTGGTGGCCGCACCGATCCAGGCGCGCCGCGTCATGTCTGCGCCTCGACCAGGTCGAGGCCGCGGTGCAGCAAGGCGCAGACGCGGTCGAGCTGGGCCGGGTCCAGGTTCGAGCCCGACGGCAGGCACACGCCGCCGGCGAACAGCGCGCCGCTGACGTCGCCGCCGGCCCCGTCCTCATGCGCGTGAAAGCGGCAGCCGGCGTACAGCGGCTGCAGGTGCATCGGCTTCCACACCGGGCGTGCCTCGACATTGTGGCGCTCGAGAAAGTCGAGCAGCAGGTCGCGCGCGCGCTGCGGCTGCGGCAGCTCGAACACGAAGGCCGACAGCCAGCGCGTCGCGCGGTGGCCGTCGGGCTCGGCCATCCAGCGCAGCGGGCGCGTGGAGAACTCGGCGCGGTAGCGTTCGAACACCGCGCGGCGCGCCGCCACGCGTTGCTCGAGCACGCGCAGCTGGCCGCGCCCGATG
>JAKAHP010000137.1 GCA_021825505.1 Pseudomonadota bacterium | reverse complement strand
CGCGAGCTCGACGCGGCGGCGTAGCGCCTGAGCCGCGCGCGCTTCAGGCGCTGCGCTCGCGCAGGAAGGCGCCGAGCGCGCGCGCGGTGTGCCCGCTGCCGCCGACGAAGCTCGCCGGCGGCCCGGCGTGCACCAGGCGCCCGCCGCCGCTGCCGCCTTCGGGGCCGAGGTCGACGATCCAGTCGGCCGAGGCCATCACGTCGAGGTTGTGCTCGATCACCACCACCGTGTGGCCGGCGTCGGCCAGGCGCAGCAGCACGCGGATCAGCTTGTCGACGTCGGCCATATGCAGGCCGACGGTCGGCTCGTCGAGCACGTACAGCGTCGGCCGCGCGGCCGCGCTGGCCAGCTCGGTGACCAGCTTCAGGCGCTGCGCCTCGCCGCCCGACAGCTGCGGGCTGGGCTGGCCCAGGCGCAGATAGCCCAGGCCGACCTCGTGCAGCAGGCGCAGCGCGCGCAGGATGCGCGGGTGCGCGGCGAAGAACTCGAGCGCGGCGTCGACGCTGAGCGCGAGGATGTCGCCGGCCGACAGCCCGCGCAGGCGCACCTCGAGCGTGGCCGGGTTGAAACGCAGCCCGCGGCAGTCCTCGCAGGGCTCGATGACGTCGGGCAGGAAGTTCATCTCGACCCGCACCGCGCCCTGGCCGTCGCAACTCGGGCAGCGCCCGGTGCCGGTGTTGAACGAGAAGCGCGCCGCGCCCCAGCCGCGCATGCGCGCCTCCAGCGTGTCGGCGAGCAGGCGGCGGATGTCGTCCCAGATGCCGACGTAGGTCGCCGGGCACGAACGCGTGGTCTTGCCGATCGGCGTCTGGTCGACTTCGAGCACACGCTCGACGCCGTCGAGCCCGAGCAGCGCGCGGCAGCCCTGCGGCGCGCCGTCGCCGCCCAGCAGCGCGCGCGCGCTGGCCAGCAGCACGCCGCGCGCCAGGCTCGACTTGCCCGAGCCCGACACGCCGGTGACGACGCTCAGGCGCGCGCGCGGAATCGTGACGTCGACCTCGCGCAGATTGTGCAGACGCGCGCCGAGCAGCTGCAGCGCCGGCGTCGACGCGTCGGTCGCCGGGCGCGGCAGCAGCGGGTGGCGCAACGGCTCGCGCAGGTAGCGCGCGGTCAGCGACTCGGGGTGGCGCAGCAGCTCGCGCAGGCTGCCCATCGCGACCACCTGGCCGCCGTGGCTGCCGGCACCCGGGCCGATGTCGAGAATCGTGTCGGCGCGGCGTATCGTGTCCTCGTCGTGTTCGACCACGACCAGCGTGCTGCCGCGTTCGCGCAAAGTGTCGAGCGCGTCGAGCAGGCGGCGGTTGTCGCGCGGGTGCAGGCCGATGGTCGGCTCGTCGAGCACGTAGACGACGCCGCGCAGGTTGCTGCCGAGCTGCGCGGCCAGCCGGATGCGCTGCGCCTCGCCGCCCGACAGCGTCGGCGCCGCGCGGTCCAGCCCGAGGTAGCCCAGACCGACGCGCTGCAGGAACTGCAGCCGGTTGACGACTTCGGCCACCAGGTCGTGGGCTATCTGCGACTCGCGCGCGTCGAGCTCGAGCGCGCCGAACCAGCGCCGCGCGTCGTCCACCGCCAAGGCCGACAGCTCGACGATCGAGCGCGCGCGCAGCCGTACCGCGCGCGACACCGGGTTGAGCCGGGCGCCGCCGCAAGCCGTGCACGGCGCGGCGCCGTCGGACTCGCGCCAGGCGCCCTCCTCGCCGCTTTGCGTGGCGTCGAAGCCCTTCAGCGTCAGCCCGGTGCCGAAACAGGCCGGACACCATCCGGCCGGCGAGTTGTACGAGAACTGGCGCGGATCGAGCTCGGGAAAGCTGCGCGCGCAGCTCGGGCAGGCGCGGCGCGTGCTGAAGGTGCGCAGCTGCAGCCCGGCGTGGGCGCCGATCACGTCCCCCGCGGCCATCGCCTGGCGCAGGCGGTCGAGCGGACCGACGATCTGCACCACCCCCTTGCCCAGCTGCACCGCCTCGTGCACCAGCGCGCGCAGGCGTGCCTCGTGTTCGGGCACGAGCTCGAGTTCGCCGAGCGGCAGCGCGATGTCGTGCTCGCGGAAACGGTCCGGACGCGGCCACGGCTCGGTCGGCAGGAACGCGCCGTCGACCCACAGATGGCTGTGGCCACGTTTGGCCGCCCATTGCGCCAGCTCGGTGTAGACGCCCTTGCGCTGCACCACCAGCGGCGCCATCACGCCCACGCTGCTGCCGCGCAGCTCGCGCAGCAACTGCGCGACGATGGCCTGCTCGGTCTGCGGCGCGATCGGCACGTCGCAGTCCGGGCAATACTGCGTGCCGAGCTTGGACCACGCCAGCCGCATGTAGGGATGCACCTCGGTCAGCGTGCCCACCGTGCTCTTGCGCCCGCCGCGGCTGGTGCGCTGCGCGATCGCCACGGTCGGCGGGATGCCGAAGATCGCGTCGACGTCGGGGCGCGGCGGCGGCTGCACGAACTGCCGGGCGTAGGCGTTGATCGACTCCAGGTAGCGGCGCTGGCCCTCGCTGAACAGCACGTCGAAGGCCAGCGAGCTCTTGCCCGAGCCCGACACCCCGGTGATCACCGTCATGCCGCCGCGCGGCAGGTCGACGTCGACGTTGCGCAGATTGTGCTCGCGCGCGTGGCGGATCGCGATGAAGCCCTCGCGCCCGCGCCGCATCGCCTGCGCCAGGTATTCGCCCGGGCCTTCGGCGGCCTGCAGCGGCAGCGCCGCGTCGTTGGCCGCCGCGCGCGCGGCCTCGGGCAGCGCCGCGTCCAGCTGCGCGCTCCAGTTCTGCAGCGCGCGCCCGGTATGCGACGCCGCGCACGCCCTGACCTCGTCGGGCGTGCCGGCCACGACGATGCCGCCACCGGCGTCGCCGCCTTCGGGTCCGAGGTCGATGATCCAGTCGCTGGCAGCGATCACGTCGACGTTGTGCTCGATCAGCACCACGCTGTGGCCGGCATCGACCAGCTCGTGCAGCGCGCGCAGCAGGCGCGCGATGTCGTCGAAGTGCAGCCCGGTGGTCGGCTCGTCGAGCAGGAACAGGCTGCCGCGCGCCGCACCGCGCCCGGCGCTGCGCCGCGCCTCGACCAGGAAGGCGGCCAGCTTCAGGCGCTGCGCCTCGCCGCCCGACAGCGTCGGCGTCGGCTGCCCCAGCTGCAGGTAGTCGAGGCCGACCGCGGCCAGCGCGCGCAGCCCGGCCGCCAGCTCGCGCTCCGCGCTGAACAGCGTCAGCGCTTCGGCCACCGTCAGCTCGAGCACGTCGGCGATGCTCAGCGCGCGTGCGCCGATCTCGAGCTTGAGCTCGAGCACCTCGGCGCGCCAGCGGCGCCCGTCGCATTCGGCGCAGCGCAGGTAGACGTCGGACAGGAACTGCATCTCGACATGCTCGAAGCCCGAGCCGCCGCAGCTCGGGCAGCGCCCGTCTCCGGTGTTGAAACTGAAAGTGCCGGCGTTGTAGCCGCGGCGCTGCGCCTCGGGCAGCGCGGCGAAGCGCCGACGCAGCACGTCGAACACGCCGACGAAACTGACCGGGTTCGAGCGCGCGGTCTTGCCCAGCGCGCTCTGGTCGACCAGCACGACGTCGGCGATCTGCTCGGCGCCGAGCACGCGGTCGTGGGCCCCGGGTTCGCCCACGCTCTTGCCCAGGCGCCGCGCCAGCGCCGGGTACAGCACGTCGCCCACCAGTGTCGACTTGCCGCAGCCCGAAACGCCGGTGACTGCGACCAGCGCGTGCAGCGGAAACTCCACGTCGATGCCGCGCAGATTGTGTTCGCGCGCGCCCTCCACGATCAGGCGTGCGCCGTTGAGCGCGCCGTCGGCGTCGCGCCGCAGCCGGCGCGGGGCGCGGTCGGGCTGCACACGGCGCTCGCCGCGCAGATAGGCGCCGGTCAGCGTCGGCGCCGCGCGCAGCGCCTCCAGCGACCCCTGGAACACCAGCTCGCCGCCGTCGCGCCCGGCGCCGGGGCCGAGCTCGAGCAGGTGGTCGGCGCCCAGCATCAGCTGCGGGTCGTGTTCGACCACGAGCAGCGAATTGCCCGCGTCCTTCAGGTTGCGCAGCACCGCGCCGAGGCGGTTGAGGTCGCGCGGGTGCAGGCCGATCGACGGCTCGTCGAGCACGAACAGGGTCTGCGTCAGCGAGGTGCCGAGCGCGGTGGTCAGGTTGATGCGCTGCACTTCGCCGCCGGACAGCGTGCGCGACGGCCGGTCCAGCGTCAGGTAGCCCAGGCCGACATCGAGCAGGTAGCGCAGCCGCGCGCGGATCTCGTCGAGCAGCAGCCGGGTCGCGGCGTCGGCGCCGGGGTCGTGCTCGAGCTCGGCGAAGAACGCGTGGGCGCGCTCGATCGGCAGCTGCATGGCGTCGTGCAGCCCCAGTCCGGGCAGCGCATCGCGCACCGCATCGCTCCAGCTCGCGCCGAGCGGCACGAAGCGCGCGCGCCCGGCCAGCGCGGCGTCGGCCGCCGCGCGCGTGCCGACGCGCCACAGCAGCGCGTCGAGCTTCAGCCGCGCCCCGCCGCAGCTCGGGCAAGGGCTGCTGCTGCGGTACTTCGACAGCAGCACGCGCACATGCATCTTGTAGGTGCGCGTTTCCAGCCAGTCGAAGAAGCGGCGCACGCCGTAATACTCCTTCTCCCACTTGCCGGAGAAGTTCGGATCGCCGTCGATCACCCAGTCGCGCTCGCGTGCCTCGAGTTCGCCCCAGGGCACGTCGAGGCGCACGCCGGCCGCCGCCGCATGGCGTTCGAGGTCGCGTTGCGCGTCCTTGAAACTGGCCGTCTGCCACGGCTTGACGGCGCCCCCGGCCAGGGTCTTGCGCGCATCGGGAATCACCAGCCCCCAGTCGATGCCCAGCGTACGGCCGAAGCCGCGGCAGGTCTCGCACGCCCCGACCGGCGAGTTGAAGCTGAACAGGCCGGGGCTGGAGTCGCGGTAAGCGATGTCGCAGTCGGCGCAATGCAGCGACGACGAGAAGCGCCACGGCGCCGCGCCCTCCTCCTGCGGCCAGGCCGCGACCCGCCCCTGGCCCAGGCGCAATGCCGCCTCGACAGCTTCGAGCAGGCGCGCGTCGTCGACCGCGCCGGCGCGAAAGCGATCCTGCACCACGTGCAGCACACCGGCGTCGCGCGCATGGATGCGCGTGTAGCCCTGCGCCGCCAGGCCCTGCATCACGGTTTCCTCGGGCAGCCCGGCCGGCAGCGGCAAGGCGAAGCTCAGCACCAGGCGCGGGTCGCCGGCGGCGGCCGCGCGCCGGCGCAGCTCGGCCACGATGCTGCCTGGGGTGTCTCGACGCACCGCGCGCCCGCAGCCACGGCAATGCAGCGTGGCCGCGCGCGCATACAACAGCTTGAGATGGTCGGCCAGCTCGGTCATGGTGCCGACGGTCGAGCGCGAGGTGCGCACCGGATTGGTCTGGTCGATCGCGATCGCCGGCAGGATGCCGTCGATGCGCTCGACCTGCGGCCGGTCCATGCGGTCGAGGAACTGACGCGCGTAGGGCGAGAAGGTCTCGACGTAGCGGCGCTGGCCTTCGGCGTAGATGGTGTCGAAGGCCAGCGAGCTCTTGCCCGAACCCGATACCCCGGTGACGACGACGATGCGTCCCAGCGGAATGTCGAGCTCGAGGTTCTTCAGGTTGTTCTGGCGCGCCCCGACGACGTGGATCGCGTCTGCCGGGGGCGCGGGCGGGGTCTTGGCGCTCATCACCCGGACTATACGCAGTCTCGGCACGCGAAGGCGTCCGTGGCAATGCAAGCTTGTCGGCGCTGGCGCATCGCAGTTACATTTGACCCGTGCACCGGACGCGCCCGCCCGCGGTCGCGGGCGCTACAGCGCCTGGCATGCGTTCCGCACTCTCTGAAGACAAAGCCGACATGCAACAGGACAAGCTCAAGAAAATACTCGTCGTCGACGACGACTCCCGCATCCGCGATCTGCTGCGCCGCTACCTGGCGCAGGAGAACTACGAGGTATTCGTCGCCGAGGACGCCAAGGCGATGCAGCGCGTGATGGTCAAGGAGCGTTTCGATCTGATCGTGCTCGACCTGATGCTTCCCGGCGAGGACGGTCTGACGGTCTGCAAGCGCATGCGCGCGGCCAAGGATTTCACGCCGATCGTGATGCTGACCGCCAAGGGCGAGGACGTCGACCGCATCATCGGCCTCGAGGTCGGCGCCGACGACTACCTGCCCAAGCCGTTCAACCCGCGCGAGCTGCTCGCGCGCATCAGCGCGGTGCTGCGGCGCCAGCCCAACCCCGAACTGCCCGGCGCGCCGGCACGCGACGACGAGACCGTCGTGTTCGGCCCGTTCAGCCTCGACCTCGGACGGCGCGAGCTGTCGCGCGAAGGCGAGCTGATCAACCTGACCACCGGCGAGTTCGCGATGCTCAAGGCGCTGGTGCGGCACCCGCGCCAGCCGCTGTCGCGCGACCGCCTGGCCGAGCTGGCGCGCGGGCGTGACTACGAGGCCTTCGACCGCAGCCTCGACGTGGCGATCTCGCGGCTGCGCAAGATCATCGAAGTCGACCCCTCGCATCCGCGCTACATCCAGACCGTCTGGGGCGTCGGCTACGTATTCGTTCCCGACAGCAAGGACAACTGACATCCGCCGCGCGCAGACGGCGCCCATGGCGCAGGGGGGAAGGTCGCTGCGGCGACTGTTCGACGGGCTGTCGACCCGCCTGTACTGGCGCACCTTCGCGCTGATCGCGCTGCTCGTCTGGCTGAGCATCTCGGCCTGGTTCCAGGCCTTCCGGCTGCTGCAGCGCACCGACCAGGTGCGCTACATCGCACGCGAAGTCGTCACCGTGGTCGATCTGGCGCAACTGGCCATGCATCACGCCGGCGCCGAGGGGCGCGCCGCACTGCTGGCCGATCTGGCGCGCAATCACGACATCGCGCTGCTGCCGCACGCTCCGGGCGATCAATGGGTCCCGGCGCGCAACAGCGACTTCGCGCGGCGCCTGGTGGCCGACGTGCACAGCCGCGCGCCGCAGCGGCTGCTGTTCGCCGACCGCGTCAACGGCCAGTCCGGCATGTGGGTCGGCTTCGACGTCGACCAAGCGCCGTACTGGCTGCGGCTGCGGCGCAGCCGTCTGGCCAGCTCGCTGGAACAGACCTGGGTGATCGGCGGCCTGCTCGCCACGCTGCTGGCGATGGTCGGTGCCGCGGTCATCGCCGGCTTCGTCAGCCGCCCGCTGCGCGACCTCGGGCTGGCCATCGCGCGCGTGCGCGGCGGCGACTTCTCGCAGCAGCTCGACGAGGAAGTCGGCGCCGCCGAGTTGCGTGAGGTCAACCGCGGCTTCAACCGCATGGCGCGCGCCTTGCAGGAGTTCGAGCAGGATCGCGCGTTGATGCTCGCTGGCATTTCCCACGACATCCGCACGCCGCTGGCGCGCCTGCGCCTGGAGGCCGAGCTCAGCGTGCCCGACCCGCAGGCCCGCGACGACATCATCTCCGACATCGAGCAGGCCGACGCGATCATCAGCAAGTTCATGGAGTACGCCAGCACCGCCCAGCCGGCGCGCGAGCGCGTCGATCTGGCCGACCTGGTGTCCAAGCTCGCGGCCGATTACGCCAAACACGGCGACATCGTGATCCGGCAGCCGCAACACGACGACGCACCGGTGCTGGCCGACCCGCTGGAACTGCAGCGCGTGCTGGTCAACGTGATCGAGAACGCGCGCAAGTACGGGCGCACGCCGGGCACCCAGCGCACCGAGATCGACGCCGACTTCGTGCGCCGCGGCGACGAAATCGTGCTCAGCCTGCGCGACCACGGCAAGGGGGTGC
>JAKAHP010000136.1 GCA_021825505.1 Pseudomonadota bacterium | reverse complement strand
AGTATTAGGCGAATCCGGCATCAATCGATCTACCAAGAAACAACGATGCACAAGATTTTGAGTGTCGCAGCGCTATGCGGCGCACTGTTCGGTGCGACCGCGCACGCCGCGCTGACGCCAATGGAAGCCGGTCGTGCGCTGTATCGCACGCACTGCATGGCCTGTCATCGCGTCGACGGCAGCGGGGGCGTGCGATTCGCGCATGCGGTATCGGCAGACCTGCGCGCGCCGGCGCTTGAACGGACATATCGCCATCAGGACGCGCTCATCGAGCGCGCCATCCTTCATGGGCGTGACGAGGATGGATCTTCGCTGCATGCGCCAATGCCACGCTGGGCCGGCAGGCTCAGCATCGGCCAGGTGCGCCAAATCGTCGCCTACCTGCACACCTTGCGCGTCGACGGCTGATCGGATCGAGTCTCCAGTGGGTGGTGAGCCACTCGTGGCTTGCGGAGCCAGGCGGCTCCGTTCTTTTTTGGCGTATCGATCACGCACAGCGGGCGAATGCTGCGCCGTAAGCAGCGGCCACGGCCCCCTCAGACTCCTTGGCGAACTCATCATCGCCGGCGACTGGCGGGTGTAGACGACGCGACTGCTGCTATGGACTGCGGCCGGTTCGGTGGGCACCGACCTAGGCCTTTTGCATCGGCGGTGCGTGCGGTTGCTGGTGGTCTCGGCGACCGCTGCCCGACGCATTGTGGTCACTGCCATGGCGTGGGCCCAGCGCCCGCTCAGGCTGATCACTGGTCGCTGCTGCGACGTCGACACTTCAACCCAATATCTGCTGAGCAGCGCCCGTGGACGCGATTGCTGTGCAGGCGCCAGCGTCTCAGGGCACGTTGCGATAGCGTTCAGCCTGGGAGGTCGGTGCGAAGCATCGCCTGCGCCACCGCGCGCAGTCCTTCGCGCTTGGCCGCGTCTGGGGCACGGAAACCGATCAACCCGGCGTTCGCGAGCACGCAGAACCCATGCACCAAGCTCCATGCGCGCAGCCAGCGTACCTGTGCATCGACGCCGTCGGGTTCCCGGGCGCTGCCAGGCTCCGTGCCGATCGCGTCGGCCATCGCGCCGCTCGCACGGTTGGCGGCGTCGATAAACCGCGGGTCGTGGTGATCGACGCGCGGGTCACTGAACATCAACGCGAACAACGCCGGCGCGTCGAGCGCGAAGTCGATGTAGGCCATGCCCAGCGCGGCTCTCCGAGCGGCGGCGTCGGAGGGGGCGCCAAGGGCGGCGCGCTGCTGCGCCGCGCCCATGCGTGCGAAGCCCTGCACCGCCAGCGCAGTCAGCAGGCCCTCCAGGTTGCCGAAGTGGTGGGCGGGCGCTGCATGTGACACCCCTGCTGCGCGCGCGCACGCGCGCAGCGTCAGCGCTTTCGGGCCCTGCTCGCGCAGCAGGCGCTCGGCGGAATCGAGCAGCGCGCGTTCCAGGTTTCCGTGGTGATAGCTGTCCGACATGGATGAACGTCCGCGTGAGAACTTGACGTTGTCTAGTTTAGCCGTAGAATGATTTTGACATTGTCAACTTTCGTTTCGACATGCACGCAGCGCTTAACGACGTCCTCCTTGGCAAGCTCGTACTGCTGCCGCTGGCGGTGGCCGGCGTGGGATTCATCTCCGGGCACGCCGCCGAGGGAGTGATCACCGGGGGTGCCCTGGCGGGCGCGAGTTGGGTGTGGGCGGCGTGGCGTGGCCGCGATCCGACCGGTTTCGCCACCGCGTGCGCGGCGCTCGTTGCGTTGCTCGTCTCGTGGGCGCTGCCGTGGCCGCTGGCGCGCCACGCGGGCGCCGCGGTGCTCGAGGGCCTCCTGGCCACGGCAATGGCCGCGGGCGTCGCGCTGTGCCGGCCATGGACGATGTCGATCGCCGGGACGATCCGGTCCCGCGATCTGCCTCCCGGAGCACTGTTGCTGCGCATCCATCGCGCGATCTCCGCGCTGTGGGCGTTGGCGTTCGCGCTGCTCGCATCCAGCGCAGCGCTGGCGTGGCCGGCTGGGGTGTCCTGGGCGATCGTGGGCGTCAGCGCCAGCGTCACCGCGGTCCTGCCGGCAGCATGGGCCCGCCGTGTCATTTCGAGGCGCCTCGCCCGACAGAATGCCTGGATGCCGCCCGCATTCGGGAATGCGCTCATGGACCGCGATGGCGCGGGCGACGCTTCGGTCGAGGTCGTCGACGTGGTCGTCATCGGCGCCGGACTCGGCGGGCTGACCGCAGCGGCGCTGCTGGCGCGCAACGGCCTGCGCGTGGTGGCTTGCGAGCAGCACCGCGTTCCCGGCGGATTTGCCCATGACTGGATCCGCGTCGCGCCGGGCGAACCGGGGCGGCCGGTGTTCCGGTTCGATGGGGGCGTGCATGACGTCTCGGGAACCTGGCCCGGGGGGGCGGTCCGAGGCGTACTCGAGCATCTGGGAATCGCGGGCGATATCACCTGGCTACCGATGCGTCAGGGCGTCGTGAACTCCAAGCGCGGGCGGGTCGACGTTGCCGACGACTGGAGCGCTTACATCGATGCGCTGTGCCAGGAGTTTCCGCGCGAGGCGCCTGGCATCCGGAGCGCGCTTGCTGACATCCACGCGATCTTCGACGCGATGTACTCGCTCGGCGCGGCCACGCACGGCGTCCCTGTTGTGCCGTCCAGCACGCGTGCGCTGATGGATTTTGGTCGCCGCCACGCGCTGGCTGCGGCATGGCTGGACCAGCCGTTCGACACCTTCCTACGCCAGCGTGTGACCGATGCCAGGGCGCGTGCGGCGATCACGCGGCTGGCCGGCTACGTGACGGACCGCCCCGAGGCGCTCACGGTGGCCGCGATGGTGCCGCTATTCGGCTACCAGATCCACGGCGGCGCGTATCCGGCGGGTGGTTCGGGGCGCCTTGCGCAAGTGCTTGCACAATGCATCGAGCGCCACGGTGGCACGGTGCGGCTGCGCACCCGGGTGGAGAGGGTCCTGGTCGAGGGCGGGCGTGCCGCCGGTGTGGTGCTGGCGGACGGCCGTTCGCTGCGCGCACGCGCGGTGGTGATGAATGCGGACCTGCTCGCGGCCGCGAAGTCGCTGCTGCCCGACACCGCGCTGCCGCCGGCGTTCGTCGCGCAGCTCGACGCGACGCGCGCTGCATGTTCGGCATTCTCGGTGCACCTGGGGCTGCGCGGCGCATGGCCGGACACGCTGCCCCCGTTGCTGCATGTCGACGGGGCGCATGGCCGAGTGTTCCTGTCGCTGACCTCGCGCGCCGATCCGACTTCGGCCCCCAAGGGGTATTCGACGCTGGAGATCATCCGGCTCGTACCGAACGACGAGGCGCGCACGTGGTTCCCTCCCGGCGGGATGGCCCTCGCGCAGTGGCGGCGCAGCGATGCCTATGCCCGGCGCAAGCACGCGGTCGGCGAAGCACTGATCGACGCCGCCGAGGAGGCGTTGCCCGGTCTGCGCGCGCGCATCGTGCTGCGCAGCGACGCCAGTCCGGTCACCTACCAGCGCTACGACCTGTCGACCGATGGCAGCATCTACGGCTGTGATGGCGCCGCGCGCGGCCGCGACCCACGTGGTCCGGTGCCGGGCCTGGTGTTCGCCGGCGCCGTCACCCACGGCCCGGGGGTCGAAGCGGTGATGATCTCCGGGGCGCTCGCCGCCGACGCGCTGCGTCCGGGCATCCTCGGCACCGGCGCGCAGGCGCCAGTGCCGGACTCGCGCCAGGCCGCGGGCCGCAGGATTTCGGCCGCGTCACCGGCATAGCGTCACGCGTCCGATATGCCGCAGCGTTCCGCTCGGGCAGGAACGACGACAGCGTGACGCGCAGTGATCGAGCCATGGTTGTCCCCCACGCGGCAGGCGCAGGTCTTTGCGCGGGCGCTGGGTGCTGGCGTCGGCCGTGGCGCGCGCGATGGCCGGCGGCGTCGAGCACCTGCCGAGGATCGTTGACTGCGCTATTGCAGCCGTCGCCGCAGGACGTGCCAGACGACGGCTTCGGCCGAGGTACCGACGTCCGCTCAGTTGCTGGAGAGCGTGCCCCGTCAGCGGCACGCCGACCTGGCGCCTACGCCGCGGATGCCGAGATTTCGCCGCGAATCGACGCTGGCCTGAGCAGGAGTCGGATCCCAACGGCATCGAGTCGGGCCAGGATGGAGTCCGTGGTTGGGTTCCAGTTCGGCGGCATGGTCGTCTTCAGGCCCGACGTGCGATCCAAGCGCTTCGCCTCCTCGGGGTGGATGTGCGCAATGCGCAGAAGCCGTGCCACCGTTCGTTCGACGTCGCCCTGCGATGCGCCGTTCCAGAACATGTCAAAAGCCAAGTCCCGGATGTAGGCGCATGGAACGACGTGTTCGCGATGGCCTCCGCCGGATCGAGACGTCCCGACGGTGATCAGGGGGTCGTGGATCAGTGTGTCGAAAATCCGCGAATGGACGTAGGCCGCTCTTGGCACGATGTCCTTCTGCTCTTCCCAGAAGCTCCACAGCGCAGCGGTAATGCGACGAAAACCTCGCGCTCGGAGCTCGTCGTCGGCCAGTTCTCCGGGATATTTTCCGGAGCTCGAGACGAACAGCGGCTCGGTCGGCGTCAGGTCCAACGTGCTCGGTGGGATGTCCATGATGGCCGGTGCGGGCTGCTTTCGAGTCTGGGTGCGGGGAAGAGGTTTCGCGGTCGATTCTTCTGCACGGGAAGGGCTCCGTTCAGCGATCGATCCTGTCGTACGCCTCCTACGGCTACTTCCAGCGCCGACCAATTGGCGCATGGCGCCAGCCAACTGCTCCACGTCACGACCACGCGATGGCCGTTCGCAGCTTCCGCCAGGAGGAGATCAGCATGGTCAGCGAACGACAGCAGCTCGGCCAAAGCGGGCATTGGACTAAGCTCGTAATCTCGGCCGCAGTGAATCAGTCAGCGGTCGCCGAGATCACCGGTAACTTGAGCGGAGGATTCCGCGCCAAAGAGCGGGGGCCCTCCGCCATCGCGGCCACGAGACGCGCGCTGAATTGCACCGAGCGAGAATGCGCCTAGACGGGGCGAGTCCCTCGGCATCGACTCCCCATGAAGCTGCTCATCGTCGAAGACAACCGCGCCTTGGTGGCCAACCTGTTCGCCTACTTCGAGGCACGCGGTCATATTCTGGACGCAGCGCCCGACGGCGCCACCGGCCTGCGCCTCGCTTCCGAGAACCACTATGACGCGATTGTTCTCGACTGGACGCTGCCACGAATGGAGGGGGTACAAGTCCTGCAGGAATTGCGCCAGAGCGTGCGCAAGGACGTCCCCGTGCTGATGCTCACAGCCAAGGGAGAAACAGCCGACAAGATCGAGGCGCTGCGTATCGGTGCCGACGACTACCTGGTCAAGCCGTTCGACCTTGCCGAGTTGGAGGCGCGGCTGCTTGCGCAGATCCGCCGCGCCAGCGGCCGGGTGACCGATGCTCGGCTGCAGATTTGTGATCTGGTCATGGACCTGAGCACGGCGGAGGTGACGCGCGACGCGCGGCCCATCGCCCTGCAGCCGGCGACCCGCCGCCTGCTGGAAGTGTTGATGCGGGCGTCGCCGGCGCTCGTGCCGCGGGAACGGCTGGAGGAAGTGCTATGGGGCGACGACCCGCCTGATCGCGACCTGCTTCGCTCGCAGATGCACGTGTTGCGGCGTGCAATCGACGCGCCATTTGCGAGCAAGCTGCTGCACACGGTTCCCAGGGTCGGCTATCGACTCGCCGCAACAGCGACCCCCGACGACCGTGAAGACGAATAGCCTGCGCGCCCGCATCACAGTAGGGCTGCTCCTGTACGCGGCGGTGCTGAGCGCGGCCGTGATCGCTGTCGGAGCGTTCCTGAACGACCGACACGAGCGCCTCGTATGGATGAGCCTACTCGGCGACGTGATGGTGCGGGATCTGCGGGCTGCCCACCTTCCGGCGGGCGACGTCAACCCGCCGAAGGTGCGCCTCGTCGACCTTGACTCGCCCGCCGCGCGGAGCCTGCCGGCCGAGGTGCGCCGCCTCGGTCCGGGGCTGTACGACGACATCGACCCGGAGAACCTGCCTTACGCAGTCCTGGTGCGGGACGTTCAGGGACATCGAATAGCTGCGCTGATCGACATCTCGGCGCAGCGGGCGCAGGAGCGCCGCCTGGCCTACCTGCTCGATGCGATCGTCGCACTTGGGCTTGCACTGCTGATGGTTGCCACCTGGTGGCTTGCCGGCAGGTTGTTACGCCCCGTTTCACATCTGGTGGACGCCGTGCATGCACTCGATCCATCGCTGCGCGAGGCGCGCTTGACGCCGGGGTACCCGTTGCATGAGATCCAGGCGCTGGAGACCGCGTTCAACGGCTTCCTGCAGCGCCTCGACGGCTTCGTGCTGCGCGAGCGCGAATTCGTCG
This sequence comes from Pseudomonadota bacterium, assembly GCA_021825505.1. GTDB lineage: Bacteria > Pseudomonadota > Gammaproteobacteria > Burkholderiales > Burkholderiaceae_C > Thiomonas_A. The sequence continues at coordinate 1,455 of JAKAHP010000136.1, read as the reverse complement.
ACACGGCGAGCCACGAACTGCGCACGCCGATCTCGGTCATCGCAGGAGCCGCCCAGGTGCTCGAGTCCGAAACGCTCGGCGCCGATGGTCGGCGGGCGCTGCAGCGCATCCGTCTCACGACCGATTCCATGCAGGACACGCTGGCGGCCCTGCTGCAGCTCGCCAAGGAGCCCTCGCCAGCGGCTGCGCCCGCGCCCTTGGCGCTGGAAACATGGTTGCCCGATCTGATCGCCGACTACCGGCCGCTGCTCGAAGGGCGGCCGCTGTCCCTGGAGGTCGGCACCATCGAATCCGCCTCGGTGCGGGTTGCGCCCGCTGTTGCCGCGATGATCTTCGGCAATCTGGTCCGTAATGCCATTGAGCACACTCCGGCTGGCCGTCTGGAGATCGGACTTCGGGAGGGCGTGTTCTCCATCGACAGCCGGGGCGACGCGTTGGACGCCGCCGCGGTGGCCCGGCTTTATCGCTCACTGGCGCTTGCCGATTCCGGACGCACCCTTGGAGCCGGTATCGGGCTGTATCTGGTGCGGCAGTTGTGCGAGCGGCTGGGGTGGAGCCTCGCCTACACACACGGCGAATCGGGCGAGCTGCACGTGCGGCTCGACCTGCATCTGCCCGACGACGACCGATCCGAGCCGACGACAAATTGACGACACCCGCGTTCCTAGCATGAGCGTTTTCCGTCATGCGATGCGACGCGATGAAGACCCGTCTGTCGGCCGCTTTGTTCGTTTCCGCGCTGCTTGCCGGATGCGCGAGCTACACACCGCAGCCCATCCATCCCGACAAGACTGCGGATGCATTGGCTGGGCGCACGCTTTCAGATCCGCGTTTGCTGCGTTTCCTCGCGGCCCAACTGCACAAGAGCGGTGCGCCGCCCTGGAACCTCTCCACGCTATCCCTGGTGGCCACCTATGAGCGCCCCGACATGCCGCTGGCCGAGGCCAAGCTGCTGCAGGCCAAGGGCGGCGAGATCACCGCGGCGGCGCTGCCGAACCCGAGCCTGCAACTTGCGCCAACCTACGACACGACCACCACAGCGCCGCCCTGGAAGGTCGGCCCCGTGGTCACCTTCCTGATCCAATCCTACGGTGCGCGGCCTGCACGCATCGCGCAGGCACGCGCCCGAACGGAGCAGGCGCGCGAGGCCATCGCCGTCACTGCCTGGAAACTGCGCGGCAAGGTCCGAACAGCCATGCTCGATCTCTGGGCTACGCAGCAGGCCGCAGCGCTTGCTGCGCAGCGTGCATCCCTAGCGAAGCGCTATCGCGAGGTCGTCGCGCAGCGCTATCAGGCAGGCATGGTCTCGGCAGCGACCCTCACCACCGCGACGCTCGCCCTCAACCAGGCCGAACTGGAGCTCGCATCGCAGCGCCGCGCCAGTCGACTGGGGCGTGCCTCCCTGGCTGCCGCACTGGGCATGCCGACTACCGCGCTGGACGGCATCGACCTCGA
>JAKAHP010000135.1 GCA_021825505.1 Pseudomonadota bacterium | reverse complement strand
CTGCCCGGTGCATACCGGCACCGCCGGAATGTCATAGATCGGCTTGTCGGGGTACAGCTCGATGCACTGCCCGCCCAGGTGCGGCAGGCTGTCGACGACGTGCGCCTTGATGTCGAGCAGCCCCAGCTCGAACACCTGGAACAGCCCCACCGGGCCGGCGCCGACGATCAGCGCGTCGGTTTCGATCGGCCCGTCGTGCGCGGCGGCGGTGGCGGGAATCGCGGGGTCGGTCTGCATGTCCATCGGCATCGAAAGGTCGGTATTCAGCGTTGCAGCATCGGCAGCTTGCCGGTCTTGCCGTTCCATTCCTCGGCGTCGGGCAGGGCGGCGCGGCGCTTGGTGATGCTCGGCCATTGCCGGGAGAGCTCGGCGTTGAGTGCGGTGTACGACTGCTGATCGCCCGGCACGTCCTCCTCGGCGAAGATCGCGTTGGCCGGGCATTCCGGCACGCACACCGCGCAGTCGATGCATTCGTCGGGGTCGATGACCAGGAAGTTGGGGCCTTCCCGGAAGCAATCGACCGGACACACGTCGACGCAATCGGTGTATTTGCAGCGGATGCAGTTTTCGGTCACGACAAAAGTCATCGTTCAGCCCGTCGTCTGGATGCGAAAAAACCATCATTGTAAGGAGCGTCGGCCGCGTCGCTTCTTGCCGGATGTCAAGGCCATACGCGATGACGCCCCTCGGCGCCGGCGCGCGCCGCGTGTACAGTGTCGCGCAGAACGCGGCGCTGGGCGATCGCGCCGACCCCGAAGGAGACCCCGATGTTCGGTTTGATGCAGCAGCACGGCTTGCTCATTTCCGGTCTGATCGAATTCGCCGCGCGCTATCACGGCGACACCGAAGTCGTCTCGCGGCGCGTCGAGGGCGACGTGCATCGCAGCGACTGGGCCACCGTCGAGCGCCGTGCGCGGCGCGTGGCGCGTGTGCTCGACGCACTCGAGCTCGCCGCCGGCGAGCGCGTCGGCACGCTGGCGTGGAACGGTTACCGCCACCTCGAGCTGTACTACGGCGTCTCGGGCAGCGCGCGCGTGCTGCACATGCTGAACCCGCGCCTGCACGTCGACCAGATCGCCTGGATGATCAACCACGCCGACGACAAGGTGCTGGCATTCGACGCGACCTTCGCACCGATCGTGCAGGCGGTGGCACCGCGCTGCCCCGGCGTGCGCGCCTGGATCGTGCTGGCCGACGCGGTGCCCGAGGCGCTGCGCGCGATCCCCGGCATGCTGGCCTACGAGACCCTGCTCGCGGCGCAGGACGATCTCTACATGTGGCCGGGTTTCGACGAAAACCTCGCGTCGTCCATGTGTTACACCAGCGGCACCACCGGCGACCCGAAGGCGGTGCTGTACAGCCATCGCTCGACGCTGCTGCACGCCTGGGGCGCGGCGCTGCCCGACGTGATGAACATCGGCGCGCGCGACGCGGTGCTGCCGGTGGTGCCGATGTTCCACGTCAACGCCTGGGGCATCCCCTACACCGCGGCCATGGTCGGCGCCAAGCTGGTGCTGCCGGGCCCGGCGCTGGACGGTGCCTCGCTGTTCGCGCTGATGGACACCGAAGGCGTCAGCTTCGCCGCCGGCGTGCCGACGATCTGGCTCGGGCTGCTCAACGAGATGCAGCAGCAGGCGCGCAAGCCGCATGCGCTGCGCAGCGTGATCATCGGCGGCGCCGCGGCGCCGGCCTCGATGATCGAATCCTTCCAGGAGCGCTGGGGGGTCGAGGTGCGCCACGCCTGGGGCATGACCGAGATGAGCCCGCTGGGGACCGTCTGCACGCTGAAGAACAAGCACCTGGCGCTGCCTGCGGCGCAGCGCATGGCGGTGCAGGTCACGCAGGGACGGCCCTTGTTCGGGGTCGACGTGCGCGTGGTCGACGCCGACGGTCGCGACCTGCCCTGGGACGGCCGCGCGATGGGCGAACTGCTGGTGCGCGGGCCGTGGATCATGGCCGATTACTACCAGTCGGGCAAGCCCAGCCCGCTGCGCGACGGCTGGTTCCCCACCGGCGACGTCGTGACCATCGACCCCGACGGCTACGTGCGCATCACCGATCGCAGCAAGGACGTGATCAAGTCCGGCGGCGAGTGGATCAGCTCGATCGAGATCGAGAACATCGCGATGGCGCATCCGGCGGTGGCGATGGCCGCGTGCGTGGCGATGCCGCATCCGAAATGGGACGAGCGCCCGCTGCTGGTTGTCGTGCGCAAGCCCGGGGCGCAGCTCGAGGCGGCCGAGCTGCTTGCGTTCTACGAGGGCAAGGTGGCCAAGTGGTGGGTTCCGGACGACGTGCACTTCGTCGACGCGATTCCGCTGGGCGCCACCGGCAAGATGCTGAAGAACCGCCTGCGCGAGCAGTTGCTGCAGCGCGACTGAAGCGCCCGGCGTTCAGCGCGCCGCGGCGAGTGGCGTGCCGCGGCGTTGCCACGCCTCGAACGCGAGCATGCCGCCGAGCATCGCGACGAAGAACAGGCTTTCCTGCCAGGTGCCGGCGCCGAGCATCGCCAGCGACGGCCCCGGGCACAGACCGTCCAGGCCCCAGCCGACCCCGAACACCGCGCTGCCGACGATCAGGCGCCGGGTGATGCCGTGGCGCGGCGGAAACGCGATCGGCTCGCCCAGCAGCGCGTGGCGCCGGCGCGCGGCCAGTTGCAGCAGCGGTGCGGCGGTGGCGACCGCGGCGGCCATCACCAGCAGCAGGCTGGGATCCCACGGCCCGGCCGCGTCGAGGAAGGCCAGCACCTTGTGCGCATCGGTCATGCCTGACAACAGCACGCCGAAGCCGAAGCCGGCGCCGCACAGCAACGCGAGGATGTTCATCGTCTGTTTCTCCGCTCCAGGGCTTGATCGATCAGTGCAGGCGTAGCAGCGTCGCGGTGAACATGGCGCAGGCCATGAAGGTCGCCACCGCGACCGCCGAGCGCAGCGACAGCCGCGACAGCCCGCATACGCCGTGGCCGCTGGCGCAGCCCGAGCCGAGTCGGGTGCCGAAGCCGACCAGCGCGCCGGCCAGCGCGATCAGCGCCCCGTCGCGGCCGTGGTGCGCGCCGGGCACCGGTGCGAAGGCCGCCCACACCAGCGAGGCCAGCACGATGCCCCCGAGAAAGGCGGCGCGCCACGGCGTGGGGCGCGCGCCGCGCCGCAGCGCGTCGAGCGTGGCGCCGAGGATGCCGCTGATGCCGGCGATCTTGCCGCCGGCCAGGCCCAGCGCGCCGGCCGACAGGCCGATCAGGGCGCCGCCGGCCAAAGCGGTCCACGGGGTGAAGTGCTGCCAGTCGACGACGAACATGAAGTCTCCTTGCACAAGTGTCGCGCGGTCGTCTTGACCGGCGTCAATGCGCGTTCTCATATATGCTCGGTACAGTATCAGAATCATCTGATTCTTGCGATCCTGGGAGATACCCGTATGAGTAATACAGCCGAGACCTCCGGCACGCCCCAGGTGCATACCTGGTTCCATCAGGCCAGCTACACGGCGTGCCACTGCATCGTCGACCCGGCCAGCGGCCATTGCGCGGTGGTCGACAGCGTGCTGGATTTCGACCAGGCGTCGGGTCGCACGCGCACGACCTTCGCCGACGTCGTCGCCGACTTCATCGAGCAGCGCGGGCTGACGCTGGACTGGCTGCTGGAAACGCACGCGCACGCCGACCACCTGTCGGCCGCGCCTTATCTGAAAGCGCGCTGCGGCGGGCGCATCGCGATCGGCGAGCACATCCGCGACGTGCAGCAGGTGTTCCGCGGTCTGTTCAACGATGCGTCGATCCCGGTCGACGGTCAACCGTTCGACAAGCTGTTCGCCGACGGCGAGCGCTTCGCGATCGGCACGCTGCAGGCGCAGGTCATGCACACCCCAGGGCATACGCCGGCCTGCGTCGTGTACCACGTGGGCGACTGCGCGTTCGTCGGCGACACCCTGTTCATGCCCGACTACGGCACGGCCCGCTGCGACTTCCCCGGCGGCGACGCGCATCAGCTGTATCGATCGGTGCAGCGCATCTTCGCGCTCCCCGCCGATACCCGCTTGTACCTGTGCCACGATTACATGCCCGGTGGGCGCGAAGTGCGTTGGAGCTGCACGGTGGCCGAGCAGCGCGACGGCAATGTGCAGATCCACCAGGGCATCGACGAAGACGCCTTCGTGGCCTTTCGCAAGCAGCGCGACGCCACGCTGAGCATGCCGGCACTGATCCTGCCGGCGGTGCAGATCAACGTGCGCGCCGGCGAGCTGCCGCCGGCCGAGAGCAACGGCGTCAGCTACCTGAAGCTGCCGATCAACGCGCTGTAGCGCACGCCGCGGCGGCGCTTGTGGGATCATTGATCGCGTCGCCGGCCGGCCCAGGGTCGGCCGGGAGACGCGTGTGCAGCTTGAACTGGCAGAACTGATCGGCGCGCTGAGCCAGGCGCTGGACATCACCGAGGGGCAGCCGCCCGGGCACTGCCTGCGCTGCGCGATGCTGGGCATGGCGGTGGCCGACGAGCTCGGCGTCGACGCCGCGTGTCGGCGCGAGCTGTACTACACGCTGCTGCTCAAGGATCTGGGCTGCAGCTCGAACGCGGCGCGCATCTGCGAGCTCTACCTGACCGACGACCTCAGCTTCAAGCGCGATTTCAAGCGCGTCGGCGATTCGCTGCCGCAGGTGGTGCGCTTCGTGCTCGACCATACCGGCTTGCAGGCGCCGCTGGCCGAGCGTTTCCGCGCCACGCTGGAGATCTTCCAGCACGGCGGCGAGATCGCGCACGAGCTGATCAAGACGCGTTGCCAGCGCGGCGCCGAGATCGCGCGCCGGCTGCGCTTCGGCGAGGCGGTCGCGCAGGGCGTGCACGCGCTCGACGAACACTGGGACGGGGGTGGCCGCCCCGACGGACTGGCGGGCGACGCGATTCCGCTGGCGGCGCGCGTCGCGCTGCTGGCGCAGGTGGCCGATGTGTTCCATGCCGCGGGCGGGCCCGACGCGGCGCTGGCCGAGCTGAGCCTGCGGCGCGGGCACTGGTTCGATCCGGCGCTGGTCGACGCGTTCGTGCGCGCCGCCGCGCGTGACGGCTTCTGGGCGGCGGTGCGCGCCGACGGGCTGGCCGAGCGCGTGCGCGAGCTCGAGCCCGAGCGCGGCAGTGTCGCGCTCGACGACGATTACCTCGACGAGATCGCCGCGGCGTTCGGCGGCATCATCGACGCGAAGAGCCCTTACACCGCGGGCCACAGCGGCCGCGTCGCCCTGTACGCCGATCTGCTCGCCGAACGCCTCGCGCTCGATCCGGCGCGCCGGCGCTGGCTCAGGCGCGGCGCGCTGCTGCACGACCTGGGCAAGCTCGGCGTCAGCAACGCGGTGCTCGACAAGCCGGCGGCGCTGAGCGCGCAGGAGTGGGAGGCGGTGCGCATGCACCCGGTCTACACCGAGCGCATTCTCGGTGCGCTGCAGCCCTTCGCCGAACTGGCGCTGGTGGCCGGCGCGCATCATGAGCGCCTCGACGGTGCCGGCTACCCGCGCGGGCTGAGCGGCGACGCGATCACGCTGGAGACGCGCATCATCACCACCGCCGACGTGTTCGACGCGATCTCGGCCGAGCGCCCCTACCGCGGCGCGGTGCCGTTGGCGCAGACGCTGCAGATGATGCGCAGGATGGTCGGCAGCGCGCTCGATGCGCGCTGCGTGGACGCGCTTGACGCAGTCGTCGAAGGCTTGCAGCCGGCGCACTAAACTGCTGCGCTTTTGCCCCGAGATCGACGCATGAGCGCCTCACCGACCGCAGACGACAAGATCCTCCACCAACTCGCCGCCGAGCTGGCCTTGCGCGCGGCGCAAGTCGCCGCCGCGATCGAGCTGCTCGACGGCGGGGCGACGGTGCCGTTCATCGCGCGCTACCGCAAGGAAGCCACCGGCGGCATGAGCGACGATCATCTGCGCGTGCTCGAGCAGCGCCTGGGCTATCTGCGCGAGCTCGAGCAGCGCCGCGCGCAGATCCTGAAGTCGATCGAGCAGCAGGGCAAGCTCAGTGCCGAACTGGCCGCGGCGATCGGCGCGGCCACGCAGAAGCAGGAGCTCGAGGATCTGTACCTGCCGTACAAGCCGCGCGTGACCACGCGTGCGCAGAAGGCGCGCGCCGCCGGGCTGGAGCCGCTGGCCGACGCGTTGTGGAACGACCCGACGCAGGCCCCTCTGGAATGCGCCGCGACCTATGTGCTGGCCGAGAAGACCGCCGACGGCGCCGACTTCTCGACCGCGCAGGCCTGCCTGGACGGCGCGCGCGACATCCTGGTGGAGCGCTGGGCGGAGGACGCGACCCTGGTCGGCCCGCTGCGCGAATGGCTGTGGGGCTGCGGCGAGCTGCGCGCCGTGGTGCGCGAAGGCCGCGCCGATGCGGCGACCAATTTCCGCGACTACTTCGATTACGCCGAGCCGATCGCCAAGGTGCCCTCGCACCGCGCGCTGGCGGTGTTTCGCGGGCGCGCGCAGGAGTTGCTCGACGTGTCGCTGCAGTTGCCCGCCGACGCGCCCGGCGCGGTGCTGAACGCGGCGCAGCAGCGCATCGCGACGCACATCGGCTGGCGCCATCTCGGGCGCGCCGCCGACGACTGGCTGCAGCGCTGCGTGCAGTGGGCGTGGCGCGTCAAGCTGTCGCTGTCGCTGGAGCGCGAACTGTTCGCGCGGCTGCGCGAACAGGCCGAGGCGCAGGCGATCGCGGTGTTCGGCGGCAATCTGCGCGACCTGCTGCTGGCCGCGCCGGCCGGGCCGAAGACCGTGATGGGCCTGGACCCCGGCATCCGCACCGGCGTGAAGGTCGCGGTGACCGACCCCACCGGCAAGGTGCTCGACACCGCGACGATCTATCCGCATGAACCGCGCCGCGACTGGGACGGCAGCCTGCACCGGCTGGCCGAGCTGTGCCGGCGCCACGGCGTGGGCATCGTCGCGATCGGCAACGGCACCGCGAGCCGCGAGACGGCGAAGCTGGCCGCCGAGCTGCTGCAGCGCGAAAGCGCGCTGGGGATGGTGCAGGTCGTGGTCAGCGAGGCCGGCGCCTCGGTCTACTCGGCCAGCGAGCTGGCCAGCGCCGAGCTGCCCGGACTCGACGTCAGCCTGCGCGGCGCGGTCTCGATTGCGCGCCGGGTGCAGGATCCGCTGGCCGAGCTGGTCAAGATCGACCCGAAGAGCATCGGCGTCGGCCAGTACCAGCACGACGTCGACCAGACGCTGCTGGCGCGCCGCCTCGAGGCGGTGGTCGAGGACTGCGTGAACCGCGTCGGGGTCGACGTCAATACCGCGTCGGGCGCGCTGCTGGCGCGCGTGGCGGGGCTGAACACGCGCATCGCCGGCGAAATCGTGCGCCGGCGCGACGCCGCCGGCGCGTTCCGCGAGCGCCGCGCGCTGCTCGACGTGCCGGGGCTGGGGCCGAAGACCTTCGAGCAGGCCGCCGGCTTCCTGCGCATCAACGGCGGCGACAACCCGCTCGACCGTTCCGCGGTGCACCCGGAGAGCTACCCGCTGGTCGAGCGCATTCTGGCCGCGGCGGGCCAGCCGATCGACACCCTGATCGGCAACGGGCCGGCGCTCAAGGCGGTGCGCGCCGAGGATTTCGTCGGCGACGGCGTCGGCCTGTTCACGGTGCGCGACGTGCTTGCCGAGCTCGAGAAGCCCGGGCGCGATCCGCGTCCGGCGTTCCGCGTGGCGCGTCTGGACGACGCGGTGCAGGGCATCGGCGACCTGCGCCCGGGCATGCGCCTGGAAGGCACCGTGACCAACGTCGCGGCGTTCGGCGCCTTCGTCGACCTCGGCGTGCATTGCGACGGGCTGGTGCATATCTCGCAGCTGGCCGACCGTTTCGTGAAGGACGCGGCCGAGGTGGTCAAGGTGGGCGACATCGTCAGCGTCACGGTGCTCGA
>JAKAHP010000134.1 GCA_021825505.1 Pseudomonadota bacterium | reverse complement strand
CTGCTGCTGTGGCTACACCCGGACGCACCGCGCGCGGGCGCTGCCGAAGTCGTGACGCCAGGCGCCGCCGACGCGGCCGCGAAGGCGGCGTCGGCGGTCGACCGGGTGCGCCGTGCCGCGCAACGCGTGGAGGCGCCGCCGCGCGGGGCAGGGCTGTTCCAGCCGCGTGCCGAAGCGATCCTGAGCCTGGCCGACTACGCGCCGATGGCCTTGCAGCCCGACGATGGCGACGCCGACGGCTCCGCCGCCGACGACCTCGACACGCTGGCGCTGGCCGCTGGCGCACGCGCCGCGGCGCTGCGCATGGAGCTCGACCTGGCGCCGGCCGCCGACGAGGCGGCGCCGGGCGTCGGCGGGGTGCTTTTGCCCGAATGGGACCATCGGCGCCGCGTGCTGGTCGACGACCGCTGCTGCGTGCGCGAGCAGCTGGCGCCGGAGTGCGCGCCGCTGGCGTTCCCGGAGCGGCTGGACGGCGCGCGGCGCCGGCTGCGCGCGCATTTCGCGCAACTGGCGCCGCCGGCCGCGCGCCGCCGCGCGCAGACCGACGGCGACGAGCTCGACCTCGACCGCGTGGTGCAGCAGCACGCCGGGGTCGGCGCCGCGCCGCGTCTGTACCTCGACCGGCGCGCGCGCCGGCGCGACCTCAGCTGCCTGCTGCTGGCCGATCTGTCGCTGTCGACCGACGCCGCCGCCGACGGCGCACGGCGCGTGATCGACGTGATCCGCGACGGCCTGCTGCTGTTCGCCGAGACGCTGGCGGCCAGCCACGAACGCTTCGCGCTGTACGGCTTCAGCTCGCGCGGGCGCCAGGACGTGCGCTGGCATGCGCTCAAGCGCTTCGACCAGCGTTATGACGCGCAGGCGCGGGCGCGCGTCGCGGCGATCGAGCCCGGCCATTACACGCGGCTCGGCGCGGCGCTGCGCATGGCCGCGCGCGAGCTGCGCGCCGAGGGTTCGCGCGAACGCGTGCTGCTGCTGCTCAGCGACGGCAAGCCCAACGACCACGACGCCTACGAGGGCCGTCACGGCATCGAGGACACGCGCCAGGCCTTCCTGGAGGCGCGCCGCGCCGGGCTGCGCCCGTTCTGCATCACGGTCGACCGCGAGGCCGGCGACTATCTGCCTTATCTGTTCGGGCGCCACCACTACGCGCTGGTGCGCGACGCCGCCGAGCTGCCGCTGCGCCTGAGCATGCTGTACGCTCAACTGGTGCGCCGGTGACGGGCCCTGCGGCCGTCGGCAACCGCGGCGCCTTGATGGGACGACGATGCGCCTGACGACGATGACCGATTACGCGCTGCGCCTGCTGATGTACGTGGCGCAGCATCCCGACCGCCTGTGCACGATTGCCGAGGTGGCCGGCGCCTACGGCATTTCCGAGGCGCACCTGATGAAGATCACCCAGCTGCTCGGTCAGGCCGGCTGGCTCGACACGGTGCGCGGCAAGGGCGGCGGCATCCGCCTCGGGCGCGCGCCCGAGGCGATCAACATCGGCGCCGTGGTGCGCAGCGTCGAACCCGATTTCGACCTGGTCGAATGCCTCGGGCCCGACTCGCATTGCCTGCTGACCGGGCGCTGCCGCCTCACCGGGGTGCTCGGCGGGGCGCTGCGCGCCTTCCTGGAGCACCTCGACGGGCACACCCTGGCCGACCTGCTGCCGGCGCAGCGCCGCTGACGCGGCCGCACCGTCAGCGCGCGTCCAGCCAGTGCGGCTCGCCGCTGTCGAGCGCCGGCGGCGGGGTTTGTGCCAGCGCGCGCTCGCCGTCGAACACCACGGGGCTGGCGACCATCGGCGGTGCGCCGTCGACGCGCATCCCGCGCGCGGCCACTTGCGGGTGAGCGAGCACCGCGGCGACGTCGAGAATCGGCGCGCACGGCACGCCGGCCGCGTCGAGCTGTTCGATCCAGGTCGCGGTGTCGCGCTGCAGCAGCCACTGCGCCAGCATGCCGACCAGCTCGACGCGGTGCGCGACGCGCGCCGGGTTGCTGGCGAAACGCGCATCCTGCGCCAGTTCGGCGTGGCCGGCCACCGCGCAGAAGCGCGCGAACTGGCCGTCGTTGCCGACCGCCAGCACCATGTGGCCGTCGCGCGTGGCGAACACCTGGTAGGGCACGATGTTCGGGTGCGCGTTGCCCAGCCGGCGCGGCGTGCCGCCGCCGACCAGGTGGTTGGCGCCCTGGTTGGCCAGCATCGCGACCTGCACGTCGAACAGCGCCATGTCGATCGCGCGGCCGCGGCCGCTGTGCTCGCGTTCATACAGCGCGGCCAGGATCGCGCTGCACGCCCACACGCCGGTCATCAGGTCGGTGACGGCGACGCCGACCTTCTGCGGCTCGCCGTCGGGTTCGCCGGTCAGGCTCATCAGACCGCCTTCGGCCTGGATCGCGAAGTCGTAGCCGGCCTTGTGCGCCAGCGGGCCGGTCTGGCCGTAGCCGGTCACCGAGCAGTAGATCAGGCGCGGGTTCAGCGCCATCAGGCTGGGGGCGTCGAGCCCGTACTTGGCGAGCTGGCCGACCTTGTAGTTCTCGATCACGACGTCGGCCTGTGCGGCGAGCTCGCGCACGCGCTCGGGGTGCGCGGAGATGTCGATCGCCACCGAACGCTTGCCGCGGTTGGCGCACAGGTAGTAGGCGGCGACGCGCGCGTCGCCTTCGCCCCACCACGGCGGGCCCCAGCTGCGCGTGTCGTCGCCGCTGCCCGGGCGCTCGACCTTGAGCACGTCGGCGCCGTAGTCGGCCAGCATCTGCCCGGCCCAGGGGCCGGCCAGCACGCGCGACAGATCGAGCACGCGCACGCCGGCCAGCGGGCGCGGCGCGGTTTCGCTGCGGGTCGTGTCCATCAGTTGTTGAAGGCCTGGATGCCGGTGATCGCGCGCCCGAGGATCAGCGCGTGGATGTCGTGGGTGCCTTCGTAGGTGTTGACGACCTCGAGGTTGACCAGGTGGCGCGCCACGCCGAACTCGTCGCTGATTCCGTTGCCGCCGAGCATGTCGCGTGCCATGCGCGCGATGTCCAGCGCCTTGCCGCAGCTGTTGCGCTTGACGATCGAGGTCAGCTCGACCGCGGCGCCGCCTTCGTCCTTCATGCGTCCCAGCCGCAGGCAGGCCTGCAGGCCGAGCGCGATCTCGGTCAGCATGTCGGCCAGCTTCTTCTGGATCAGCTGGTTGGCGGCCAGCGGGCGGCCGAACTGCTTGCGGTCGAGCACGTACTGGCGGGCGCGCGCGAAACAGTCCTCGGCGGCGCCCAGCGCGCCCCAGGCGATGCCGTAGCGCGCCGAATTGAGGCAGGTGAAGGGACCTTTCAGGCCGCGCACTTCGGGGAAGGCGTTCTCGGCCGGGCAGAACACCTCGTCGAGCACGATCTCGCCGGTGATCGACGCGCGCAGCCCGACCTTGCCGTGGATCGCCGGGGTGCTCAGGCCCTTCCAGCCGCGCTCGAGCACGAAGCCGCGGATCTGCTCCTCGTCGTCCTTGGCCCAGACCACGAACACGTCGGCGATCGGGCTGTTGGTGATCCACATCTTGGCGCCGCTGAGCAGCCAGCCGCCCGGCACCTTGCGCGCGCGGGTCAGCATGCCGCCGGGGTCGGAGCCGTGGTTGGGTTCGGTCAGCCCGAAGCAGCCGATCCATTCGCCGGTGGCGAGCTTGGGCAGGTATTTGCGCTTCTGTTCCTCGGTGCCGAAGGTCTCGATCGGCACCATCACCAGCGACGACTGCACGCTCATCATCGAGCGGAAGCCGCTGTCGACGCGCTCGACCTCGCGCGCCACCAGCCCGTAGCAGACGTAGTTCAGTCCGGCGCCGCCATACTCGGGCGACACCGTGGGCCCGAGCAGTCCGAGCTCGCCCATTTCGCGGAAGATCGCCGCGTCGGTGTGTTCGTCGCGGAACGCCTGCTGCACGCGCGGCAGCAGGCGATCCTGGCAATAGGCGTGCGCGGCGTCGCGCACCTGGCGTTCGTCGTCGCTGAGCTGGCGCTCGATCCCGAACGGATCCTGCCAGTCGAAGGGCATTGTCGTTTTCATGCGTTATCCTCACAAAACAGGGGCTGGAAACGAGCGTAAGCCGTTGACTTGGCGCCTGCAAACGAAAAATATGCAGGTATTCATGAGCATCACGCATATCTGGAATCGGGGGACAGGGTGCGCCTGCCGTCGCTGCATGCGCTGAACTGCTTCGCCGCGGCGGCGCGCCACGGCAGCTTCACGCGCGCCGCGCAGGAGCTGGCGCTGACCCAGGGCGCGGTGTCGCGCCAGGTCGCCGCGCTCGAGGCGCAGCTCGGCGTGGAGTTGTTCCGGCGCACCCGCCACGGCATGGCGCTGACCGCGGCCGGCGCGCAGTACGCGGCGCGCGTGGCGCACAGCCTGGACGCGCTGGCGCGCGACACCGTCGACCTGGTCGGTCGCCAGGGCCGCGGCCAGCGCCTGCAGCTGGCGGCGGTGCCGACTTTCGCCACGCGCTGGCTGATCCCGCGCCTGCCGGCGCTGCAGCGCGAGCAGCCGCGGCTGCAGATCGACATCGAGGTGCGCACGCGCCCCTTCGTGCTCGCCGACAGCGGCTTCGACGCCGCGCTGTTCGCCGGCACGCCGCAGCAGCTGCGACGCTGGGCCGGCGCGCGCGCGCAGCTGCTGCTGCACGAGCAGGTGCTGCCGGTGTGCAGCCCGGCGCTGCGCGCGGGCGGCACCGAGCTGAGCCCCGAGCAACTCGCCACGCTGCCGCTGCTGCAGCAGTCGACGCGTCCGGACGCCTGGGCGCAATGGTTCGCCGCGCAGGGCGTGGCCGCGCCGGCGGCGGCGGCCGGTCCGCGCTACGAGCTGTTCTCGCTGCAGGCCGCCGCCGCGGTGCACGGCCTGGGCGTGGCGCTGCTGCCGACGCTGCTGATCGGCGACGAGCTTGCCAGCGGCAGCCTGGTGGTGGCCTGCGCGCGGCCGCTGCACGGCCAGCGTGCCTACTACCTGGTGCGCCCGGACGACGTCGACGACGCGGTGCTCGACGCCTTTGCCGACTGGCTGCAGCGCGCAGCCGCGGCCTGAAGCGGCTCCGGCAGCGGGGCTCGACCGGCTCCGCCGCTCCGGCAAACCGGCTCCGTACGCGGCGCGCGAAGTGGCCCCATCGGCGCCGCCCGACCGCCCTAGCATTGGCGCTCACCTCCGAGCCAGGGAACGTGCACGCGTGCCCCGGAGGCAGGAACCAGAACATCCACATATCCAAGGGAGACTCTCCAGATGGGGCACCACCACCACTCGAAGAACCGGCTGCGACGCAACGCGCTGGGATTGCCGGAAATCGTCGCATCGACGCTGGCCAACATCGCCCCGGCGATGAGTTTCTACTTCGGCTTCGCAACCATCGTGCAGGGCGCCGGCGTCGCCGCGCCGCTGACCATCGCGGTGGCGATGGTCGCGATCCTGTTCCTGGCCAACACCCTCGCCGAGTTCTCGCGCTTCCACCCCAGCGCCGGCTCCTTCGTCACCTTCATCGGGCGCGCGTTCGGCCCGTCGGCCGCCGCTGCGACCTCGATCTTCGTCGTCGTCGGCTACATCACCGCGGCCTCCGCGGTGGTCGTGATCTCGGGTGGCTGGGCGCAGGACGCGCTGAAAACCTTCCTCGGCATCAACGTGCCGTGGCAGATCATCAGCGTGCTGGTCGCCGCCTTCGTCGGCGTGCTGGTGTCGCGCGGCATCAGTCTGTCGACTCGCTGGGCCGGCATTTTCTTCATCTTCGAACTGGTGCTGCTGCTGGTCGGCGCGGTCGCGATGCTGATCGCCCACCCCGCTTCGCTCACGCTGGCGCCGCTGAACCCGGCCAATCTGTCGGGCGGCCTCAAGGGCATCGGCCTGGGCTTCCCGCTGGCGATCTACCTGTTCATCGGCTGGGAGAACTCGGCCACGCTGGCCGAGGAAACGGCGAATCCGCGCCGCAACGTTCCGCGCGCGCTGATCCTGGGGACGCTGGCGATCGGCGTGCTCTACATCTTCCTTGCCTACGCTACCGAAGTCGGTTTCGGCAACGACGCCAAGGCGGTCGGCGCTTCGGCCATCCCCTACGTCGACGCGATCAAGGCCAGCGCCGCGGGCATGCTGTTCATCGCCTATCTGGCGGGTTTGACCAGTATCTTCTCGTCGCTGATCGGCCTGACCAATTCGCAGGCGCGCATCCTGTTCAACTCGGGCCGTGAAGGCCTGCTGCCGGCGTTCTTCGGCAAGATCCACCCCGAGCACGGCACGCCGCATGTCTCGCTGTGGGCCTTCATCGGCGTGGCGCTGACCATCGTGCTGGTGTTCGGCCGCAACATCGCGCCGGTCGACCTGTTCGGCGACGTCGGCACGCTGGGCACGATTCCGGTCATCGTCACCTATCTGGTGACCAATCTGGCGCTGCCGGTCTACGTGCTGCGGCATGCACGCGCGTCGTTCAGCGTGTTGCGCCACCTGGTGCTGCCGCTGCTCGGCGTGGTGATGCTGGCGCTGCCGTTGTGGGGCCTGGTCGAACCGGGTCAGCCGGCGCCGTTCAATGTGTTCCCCTATGCCGCGGCGATGCTGCTGCTGGGTTCGCTGATCTACGGCGTGCTGCTGTCGCGCCGTTCGCCCGACCTGATGTCGCGCATCGGCAGCTACGTCGCCGACGCGGAATAAGCGAATGTGCGGCCCGGCGACCGTTGACGGCCGCCGGACCGCACCGCAAGAAGCGGCGCGAGCAAAAAGGTCTTTCTCTGGAGGTTGTATGCAACATTCATCTAACGAAGTGCTGGTGAACCGGCGGATCGCGGCGACGCCGCGCGGCGTCGGCGTGATGGCCGATTTCTTCGCGGCGCGCGCCGAGGGCGCCGAGCTGTGGGACGTCGAGGGCCGTCGCTTCATCGACTTCGCCGGCGGCATCGCGGTGCTCAACGTCGGCCATCGTCATCCGAAGATCGTCGCCGCGATCGAGCAGCAGCTCAAGTGCTTCACCCACACCTGCTACCAGGTCGTGCCCTACGAGGGCTATGTCGCGGTGGCCGAGCAGCTCAACGCGCTGACCCCGGGCCAGCACGCCAAGAAGACCGCGCTGTTCTCGACCGGCGCCGAGGCGGTGGAGAATGCGATCAAGATCGCGCGTGCCTACACCAAGCGCAGCGGCGTGATCGCGTTCGGCGGCGCTTTCCACGGCCGCAGCATGCTGGCGGTCTCGCTGACCGGCAAGGTGCAGCCGTACAAGACCGGCTTCGGCCCGTTCCCCGGCGAGATCTACCACGTGCCGTACCCGCGCGAGGGCGCTTCGCTGGCCGAGACGCAGAAGGCGATCGAGCAGCTGTTCAAGTGCGACATCGAGCCGGCGCGCGTGGCCGCGATCATCTATGAACCGGTGCAGGGCGAGGGTGGCTTCAACGTCATCCAGGCCGCCGCGGTGAAGTGGCTGCGCGAGCTGTGCGACACGCACGGCATCGTGCTGATCGCCGACGAGGTGCAGACCGGCTTCGGCCGCACCGGCCGACTGTTCGCCAGCGAACATTTCCACGAACAGGTCGGGGTCGTGCCCGACCTGATGACCATCGCCAAGTCGCTCGGCGCCGGCATGCCGTTGTCGGCGGTGTGCGGCCGCGCCGAGATCATGGACGCGCCCGGCCCCGGCGGCCTCGGCGGCACCTACGCCGGCAACCCGCTGGCGGTGGCGGCGGCGCAGGCGGTGATCGAGGTCATGCGCGAGGAGCAGCTGCCGGCGCGCGGCGCGCGCCTGGGCCGGCAGTTGAAGGATCGCGTGCAGTCGCTGCGTGCGCAGCTGCCGCGCATCGCCGACGTGCGCGGGCTCGGCGCGATGGTCGCGGTCGAGTTCGCCGACCCGGCCACCGGCGCGCCCGACGCCGATTTCACCCGCCGTGTGCAGGCGCAGGCGCTGGCGCGCGGCCTGATCCTGCTGAGCTGCGGCGTGTACGGCAACGT
>JAKAHP010000003.1 GCA_021825505.1 Pseudomonadota bacterium | reverse complement strand
GTGCTCGGCTTGCGGTCATGTGCTGGACGTGCTGCCGCTGTCGGTGCGCGCCTGGGACTGCCCGGCCTGCGGCGCGCATCACGACCGCGACGTCAACGCCGCTGTGAACCTCATGAATCTGGCCGCAAGTTCTGCGGTTTCAGCCTGTGGAGAGGAAGGCTCTGACGCGCGCCGCAAGGTGCGCGTGAAACCGTCCTCATGGAAGCAGGAAGTCAGCTTCGATCATGTTCGCGCATGATCGAGCAAGTCTGACGGAACGGTACGATGCGATCATGCATTCCCGCGTCGATCTGCGTCAGATCGATTCGGCACCATCGTTCACCTGTTGGCACGATATGGCCAGATTTGACTTGAATCTGTTCCGTCATCCCCAGCGTGTCGCTCTGACCTTGTTTGGCGGAGCCGTGGCGATGAACATCGCTGCGGTCCTCGCGGCGACCTATTTCCTGGTGCACAGCCGCGAGACCCACGAGGCCAATGCCGCGGCGTCGACGCAGGCCATTGCCCGGATCCTGCAGCAGAGCATGGCCAGCGAAGTTGGGCGCATCGACCTGACGCTGCAGTTCACCGCGGACGAGCTCGAACGTGCCTTGCGCAGCGGCAAATCGCTCGAGCCCGGTCGCGATAACGCACTTCTCGCGCGCCAGCGCTTGCGCTTGATCCCCGGTTGCACGATACGGGCGACCAACGCGACGGGCCGCGTTGTCCTGGGACCGGGGGTGGATTCCGCAACCGAGGTCAGCTGGGCGGATCGGGCCTTTTTTCGCGCCTTGCGCAACGGGGCGCAGCACGGCCCCTGGGTGACCAATCCGATCCTGGGCAGGATGTCGCATCGCCCCATCATCGCCTTCGTGCGCCGCTACACCGACGCGCGGGGTAATTTCGCCGGAGTCGTCTCGGTGGCGGTTCCGGTCAGCCATTTCACGGCACTGCTTCGACAGGCAGCGGTCGGACCCCAGGGCGTCGTGATGCTGCGCGATGCGACCGACGCACTCATCACACGCGTGCCGCCGTCGAGCAATGCGAACGAGCAATCGGGCAAGCGCCAGTTCTCGCGCCAACTGCACGAGGCCATCGCGTCCGGGCGACCTGCGCTCACCTATTTCACCGCGGGAACGGGGGACGGCATTGCGCGCATCGAGACCTACCGGCGTCTGTCTGGCGTTCCTTTCAGCCTGATCGTCGGTCGCGCGCAATCGGACTACCTGGCGCCCTGGCGCCGCGAAGTCGCCTGGGTACTGGGCTTCCTGCTTTCGTTTGTCGGGTTGAGTACGCTCGGTGCCTGGCGGCTGTGGCGACAGATCAGCAGGTCGGACCGAGCCGGCGAAGAAGCGCAGAGTCTGCTCAGGTATGCCAGCGATGGGCTTCACGTGCTCGATGCCGACGCCAGGCTCGTGTTCGTCAGCGACGAGTTCTGCGCCATGCTCGGATACCCAAGAGACGAACTGCTCGGCAAGCACGCGTCGTTCTGGGATGCGGGCCTGTCGGCGGCACAGCTCGACGCCGCCGTGGTGAAGCAGTTTGCGTCCGCGTCGCGAAACCAGTTCGAGACGCGCCACCGACGCAAGGACGGAAGCGAATTCCCCGTCGAGATTTCCGGACGACCCATGGACATCCTCGGCCGGCGCCTTCTGTTCAATTCCTCGCGTGACATCACCGAACGTCGGGTCGCGCAGCGACAGGTGGCCCAGGCGCTGGACGCACTCCAGGAGTCGCAGGAGATCGCGGGGGTCGGCAGCTATACCCTGGATATCAGAGCGGGCCTCTGGCAGAGCTCCGCGGTGCTCGACAGGCTGCTCGGGATTGCCGCAAGCGATGACCGCTCGGTCGCGGGCTGGGTGTCGCTGGTAGCCCCCGAGGATCGGGAAGCCATGGCGTCGTATTTCATGCACGACGTCATCCGCGCGAAGCGGCCATTCGATCGGGAGTACCGGATCGTGCGGCCGAGCGACGGCGCCCGGCGCTGGGTTCACGGGCTTGGCCGCTTGACGCTCGATGCCTCGGGCGAGCCGATCGGCATGCACGGAACGATCCAGGACATCACGGAACGGGTACAGGCGCAGGCCACGCTGCGCGAGAGCGAAGCGCGCTTTCGTGCCTTGGTCGAGCAATCGATCGTGGCCATCTACATCATCCAGGACGGGCTCTTCCGCTACGTCAACCCTGGATTTGCCGCGATGCACGGTTTTGCCACGCCTGCGGAAATCGTGGATCGGGTCAAGGCCGAAGCGCTGGTCAGCGAGCCGGACCGTGAGCACATGCGTGCCCGCATCGAGCACCGCCTGAGCGGCGAAGCCGAGAGCTCGCATCACATGTTCACTGCCCTGCGCAAGGACGG
Organism: Pseudomonadota bacterium; assembly: GCA_021825505.1. Taxonomy (GTDB): domain Bacteria; phylum Pseudomonadota; class Gammaproteobacteria; order Burkholderiales; family Burkholderiaceae_C; genus Thiomonas_A. The sequence goes on along the minus strand of JAKAHP010000003.1, from coordinate 32,754 downwards.
TACGCCGTTCCAGTTCGAAGTCTTCAGCAGCGCGTTTGCTTACCACGGCAGGCCCGCGGTGCTGGGCATAGGCCTGGATGTCAGTGAGCGCCTCAAGGCGGAAGAGGACTTGCGAATCGCGGCGACGGCGTTCCAGGCACAGGATGGCATCATGGTGACCGATGCGGCGGGGATCATCCAGCGCGTCAATCAGGCCTTCACGCGCATCACCGGCTATGACGCGGACGAGGCCATCGGCAAGACCCCCGCGCTCTTGCACTCCGGGCGGCAGGACGCTGCCTACTACGAGCAGATGTGGGCAGACATCGCTCGCAACGGCTTCTGGCAGGGAGAGCTGGTGAATCGGCGCAAGGGCGGGGACTTTTACGCCGAGCGGCTGACGATTTCAGCGGTCACCGACCCCGCGGGCAAGGTCACGCACTACGTGGGCTCCTTTGCGGACATCACGGGGCAGCGCGACGCCGAATCGAGAGCCGAGCGACTGGCGTATTTCGACGCCCTGACCGATCTCCCCAATCGCACCTTGCTGTACGACCGCCTGGAGCTTGCGCTATCGCGCAGCGTGCGCAATCAGGAATACTGCGCGATCCTTTTCGTCGACCTGGACAACTTCAAGCGCGTCAACGACACCATGGGCCACCATGCGGGTGATCAACTTCTGGTCGGCGTCGCGCAGCGGATGCGCCTCAACGTGCGCGAGGAAGACACCGTGGCACGTTTTGGCGGGGATGAGTTCGTCATCGTTCTGGAGAGGTTGGGCGATGACCCCGGCGTCGCGGGAGTACAGGCCGGAAACATCGCCGAAAAAATCCGCACCAGCATGACCGAGGGATTCGACCTCGCCGAACAGTCGTTCTATACAAGCGTGAGCATCGGCGCGACGGTGTTCCGCGGTGGCACCGACTCGGTCAAGAGCATCCTGATGCACGCCGACCTGGCCATGTATCGAGCCAAGCAGGATGGGCGCAACGCACTGCGCTTCTTTGAGCAGAACATGGAAGTCGAGCTGGCCAAGCGAACCTCGCTCGAATCGGAGATGCGCGTGGCGCTGGCCAAGGCGCAGTTCGTCCTGCACTTCCAACCCCAGGTCGACCGCGCCGGAATGCCCATTGGGGCAGAGGCCTTGGTGCGCTGGAACCATCCGACACGCGGGCTGCTGCTGCCGGGTGAATTCATCGGCCTGGCCGAAGAAACCGGCATCATCGTCGCACTCGGCCAGTGGGTTCTGGACGCGGCCTGCGCACAAATTGCTGCCTGGTCCGCATCCGGGCTCACCAGGCAGCTCGTGCTGGCGGTCAACGCCAGTGCGCGCCAATTCGCCCAGGCTGATTTCGTCGACAGGGTCGAGGCATCGCTGCAGGCGGCTGCCGCCGATCCGTCACGCCTGAAGATCGAGCTTACCGAAAGCACGGTGCTGGACAACATCGACGGCGCCTTCGGCAAGATGCGGGCGCTGAAGGCCCGCGGCATTTCCTTCTCCCTTGACGACTTCGGGACCGGAAGCTCGTCCCTGTCCTACCTCACTCGCCTGCCGCTCGATCAACTCAAGATCGACAAATCGTTCGTCGACGACCTGCCGCAGGATCCCCAGGACGCCATGGTGGCGCAGACGATCATCGCAATGGGCCGGGGCCTCGGATTGAACGTGGTCGCCGAAGGCGTGGAAACGGATGCGCAGTGGGCCTTTCTGATGGAACATGGTTGCGACGGGTTTCAGGGTTTCCGCTTTGGCCGACCGATGGCGCTGGCCGAATTCGAAGCGCAGCTCGCGGAGCAACGAGGCCTCTGACGGTCGACGGTCAGACGGACGCAGCGTCAAGGCCCGGCGCTCCATGCACCGACAGTGTGTTGTCAGGCCGATCTTTCAGAATGCCCGTTCGAAATTCGCCCGATCCTGGCATCAAGGCGAACGCACGCGGCGATGACGCGCGCGGAACTAGAAGACCTGGAGACACACGCATGATCAAGCCCGAGGGCGCGCACCGCCTGCGGTGGCGCCTGGCTGGCGCCTGTGGCGTACCGGCCGTGATGGCGGTGGCGTTCGCCGTCGCCGCACATGCCGGGCTCGCGCAGTCGGCGTGGGTCTGCGCCGGCTACGCGCTGGCGGCGTTGCTCGCCGCGGCGCTGGCCGGCGGGTATGTCCGGGCCCTGATCGTCGGCACACTCGGCGCCGAACCGGCCGAACTGCTGCGCCAGACGCGGGCGATCGCCAGCGGCGACCTGACCGTGCAGGCAGCGACGGGGGCGGCGCCGCGCGGCGTGCTGGGTGCGGTGCATGCGCTGACCGGCCGCGTCACCGAATCGATGGCCGAGGTCCATGTCGCGCACGACGACCTGCGCCGCATCGCCCAGGAAATCCTCGACGCATCGCAGGCGCTGTCGCGCGGCGCCATCGAGCAGACGCGTTCGGTGGTCGAAACGTCGACCACGCTGCAGGAGTTCGAAGCGACCATCCGCGATACCGCGCAGAACACGCAGCAGACCGCGACGCTGGCGGCCGACGCCGCGGCGCGCGCCGAACAGGGTGGCGCGTCGGTCGACGATACGCTGGCGCACATGCGCACGATCGCCGAGCGCATCTCGGTGATCAGCGACATCGCCGAGCAGACGCATATGCTCGCGCTCAATGCCGCGATCGAGGCCGGGCGCGCCGGGGAGCAAGGGCGCGGCTTCGGCGTCGTCGCGGCGGAAGTACGCAAGCTCGCCGAGCGCTCGCAAGTGGCGGCACGTGAAATCGGTGGCCTCGCCGCCGGATCGCTGGAACGGGCGCAAGCCGCCGGCGAGCGCATCGCCGCGATCGTTCCCGCTGTGCAACGCACCTCGGACCTGCTCGGCGAAATCAACGCCGCCAACGGCGAACAGGCCAGCGGCATCGGCCGCATCACGTCGGTGATCCACGACATCAGCGGCGCGACCCAGCGCAGCGCGGCGGCGTCGGAGGAACTGACCGTGGCGGCCGAGTCGATCCGCAGCTACACCGACGCCCTGGGGCGTGCGCTCGGGCGTTTTCGCATTGCCGCCGACGCGATTGCCGCGCAGCAGCGCCAGCGCGACGAACGCGGCGTGCTCGACAAGCTGGATGGCGCGTCGCCGCTGACCGCGGCCAGCGCCGCCGCGATCGACGGCGCGAACCGGGTGCGGCAGCGCATGCTCGGCTTGATCGAGTCGGGCCAGACCAGCATGGACGCGCTGTTCGACGAGCAATACCGCAAGCTCGGCGTCGTGGCCGGATCGATGCGGTTCGAAGCTCAGCACACGCAGCTGTTCGCCGAGCACATGCAGCCGTTGTACGACGAAGTGCTGGCGCGTTCGCCGGACTTTCGCTTCGCGCTGGCTACCGACCGCAACGGCTACGCGGCAACGCACAACTCGAAGTTCGACCAGCCGCTGACCGGGAACGACGCGCAGGACATTTCACGCAGCCGCGTCAAGCGCATCTTCGGCGACCCTGCCGGCCTCGGCGCGGCACGCAACACCAAGCCGCTGCTGTGCCAGGTCTACGCTCGCGACACCGGCGAGATCGTGCACGAAGTCGACGCCCCGATCTATCTCGGCCAGCGTCTCTGGGGCAATTTCCGCATCGGCTTCGAGCACGTCTGAGGTCGAGCCGCGCCTGGCGCGGCCGGCGTCACTGCCAGTATTCGTCGACGTTCGTGATGCCCCAGTCGGCGGCGTTCTCGGGCCCGACGATGCGGTCCTGCGTGGCCGCGCTGGAGAGATCGACGAAGCGCGGCTGCACATAGCCGCGCGATTTCGCCGAATAGAACGCGCGCACGCGCGGCGTCAGCAGCGAGTGTTCCGCCTGCTCGACGACCACTCCGAGCAGGCCGGACTCCAGGCGCACCAGGCTGCCGATCGGATAGATGCCCACGCTCTTGACGAAGGCGGCGAAGATGCGCTCGTCCAGGTGGCCCTGGGTCCAGGTCTTCATATTGCGCAGCGATGCCGCCGGATCCCAGCCCTTCTTGTAGGGCCGGTTCGAGGTCACCGCGTCGTAGATGTCGCACACCGCGCCCATGCGCGCGTACACCGAGATGCCCTGGTCGATGGCGCCGCCCGGGTATCCGGTTCCATCGAGCTTTTCATGGTGGTGCAGGCAGACGTCGAGCGCGATGTCGCCGACATCGCCGAGCTCGCGCAGCAACTCCCAGCCGAGCCGGGGGTGGGTCTTGATCACCGCGAACTCGGCCTCGGTGAGCCGACCGGGCTTGTTCAGGATGTCCATGGGCAGGCGCGCCTTGCCGATGTCGTGCAGCAGGCCGGCGATTCCGGCCTGCCGCGTCTCGTCCTCGCTCAGCTCGAGCTGGCGCGCCAGCGCCACCATCAGGGCGCACACCGCCACCGAGTGCATATAGGTGTACTCGTCGGCGGTCTTGAGGCGCGCCACGCTGATCATGGCCCAGGGGTTGCGGTCGAGCGAATCGGCGATGTCCTGCACCAGCGCACGCGCGCGCTCGGCATCGATGGCGCGTCCCAGCCGGGCTTCGCCGAACATCGCGCGCACTTGCGGGCGCGAGCGCTCGTACAGGCGTCGCGCCTGGCCGATTTCCTCGGCCAATTCGACGCGGGCCGCGCGCGGCCGGGCCGCTGCAGCCGGTTCGCCCGGCTCGACGGTGCACTGCGCCGGTGCCTGCTCCGGGCCGGTGGCGGCGTCGACGTCGCAGCCCTTGTCCGTGTCGATGCAGACCTCGGTGATGCCGCTGGCGCGAATGCGCGCCAGGTCATCGGCGCTGTCGAGCAGGAAGGAGCTGCGCCAGAACGGATGAGCGAGCCAGCCGCCGCCAAGCTTCTGGATGAACATTCCGATCCGGAGTTCGTCGACCGGAATTTTCTTCAACATATTGTGCACTCCGTGTCGACCGCTCGCCGCAGCCCGGCCCTGTGGGGGCGCTCAGAACTTCACGAATTCTCCACCCGTGGCGGCGGGTTGCGCCAGCGCCACCGCGGGGCGGGACGGCGGCACCGGCGTCGACCGCGTGCGCTGCGCTGCCGCTTCCGCATCGACGTCGGCGTTGATGCGAAAGCGCGCCACGGCCTGCTGCAGTGCCTGCGCCTCCGCGCTCATTTCCTCGGCGGTGGCAGCCAACTGCTCGGACGACGACGCGTTCTGCTGGGTGACGGTCGAGAGCTGGGCGACCGCCTGGTTGATCTGTTGCATGCCGGTCGACTGCTCCTCGCTCACCGCGGCGATCTCCTGCACCAGCCCGTAGTTGCGCGTCTTGAGGTCGACCAGCTCGGCCAGCAAGGTGCGCGCCGCGTCGGCATGCCGCACCGTCGAGGTCGCCAGCTCGCCGATTTCGCGCGCCGCGGCCTGGCTCTTCTCGGCCAGCTTGCGCACTTCGCCCGCAACCACCGCGAAGCCCTTGCCGTGATCGCCGGCGCGCGCCGCCTCGATCGCCGCGTTCAGCGCCAGCATATTGGTCTGGTAGGCGATGTCGTCGATCACCGAGACGCGCTCGGCGATGCGCTGCATCGCGCTGGCGGTCTCGCCGACGGCGCCCTGGCTGTCCTTGGCGCGCTGCAGCACCTGCTGCGCCAGCGCGTCGGCCGCGCCGGCATTGGCCGCGTTCTGCTTGATCGACGCCGCCGCCTGCTCCACCGTGGCCGAGGTCTCCTCGACCGACGCGGCCTGCTCGGAGGCGGCCTGCGACAGGCTCTGCGACGTCGCCGAGACCTGGCTCGACGAGGACTGGATCTGATCGGCGGCGTCGCGGATGCTGCCGATCGCGCGGTTGAAGCGATCGATCATCGATTGCGCCGACGTCATCACGCGCGCGAACTCATCGTGACCACGTGCCCCCATGCGCACCGTCAGATCGCCCTGTTCGAGCCGCGCGAAGGCGCCGATCGCGCTGTCCATCGAGCGCTGGGTGCGGCGCATCAGCACGGTGGCCAGCGCCACCAGGATCAGCCCGGCCACGGCCGAGGCCAGCAGCGAGCGCAGCACGTACTGCCAGGCGGCCGCGCTGACGTCGTCGATGTAGACGCCGGTGCCGATCACCCAGTGCCACGGCGCGTAGCGGATCGCGTACGCGGCCTTCGGAAACGCCTCCGCGGTCACGCCGCCGCCGGCCTTCGGCTTGGGGAAGCTGTACTCGAACACACCGCCGTCGGGCCCCGCGGCGGCACGGTTCTGCGCCGTGAAGATGTTCATCCTGCCGTCGGTGCGCACGCGCGCGGCGTGCAGGCCGGGACGATACGCGGTCGCATCGTCGAACTTGGGCCCGGCCGGGGTCTTGCCGTCCAGCGCCGGCACCATCGGGTGCATCAACATCACGGGCACCGGGTCGGTGTCGTTGGTGACCCAGAAATAGCCGTCGTGTCTGGGCCCGTAGCGCATGGTCTTGACCGCCTCCAGCGCCTGCGCCTGCGCCTGGGCCTGCGTCATGCGCCCGGCCTCGGCCTGTGCCGCGTAATGCTCGACCGTGCCCAGGGCGGTCTGCGTGGCGTTGCGCAGCATGACTTCGCGCTCGCTCAGGATCGCGCTGCGCAGGCGGTCGACGTTGAGCAGCGTGATCACGCCCATGCTGACGATGAACAGGCCGGACAGCAGCAGCAGACTGCGTCGGATGTCGAGATGGATTCGCATGGCGAGCGGCTTCGGGCACAGAGAAGGAAGGAGCACGACCGGTGCGGGCACCGCCGGCGCATACCGTCGACGTGGATCGACGGCAGTTGCAATCTAGGTGGCGCCGCCGCCGAAGTCCATGGTTCGCTGCGCTCGCCGCGGGCGATTTCGTGCGTATTTCACGCAGTGGGCGTCGGCTGAAATGAACTTATCGTTCCATTATCCTACCCCAGGCCGGTGAGCAGGCTGCGCTTCGCGATCCAGCGCCACCATCCGATTCGAGGCACGCCACCATGACACCGCTGCAGGGAATTCGCGCCTGTGTGTTCGACGCCTACGGCACGGTGTTCGATTTCGCGTCGGCCGCCGCACGCTGCCCGGACATCCCGGACGACCAGCGCGCGGCGCTCACCACCCTGTGGCGCGACAAGCAGCTCCAGTACACCTGGCTGCGCTCGCTGCAAGGCCGGCACGCCGATTTCTGGCAGGTCACCGGCGATGCGCTCGATTTCACGCTCGACAGCCTGGGCCTGGCACGCCCTGCGCTGCGCGCGCAGCTGATGGGCTTGTACGAGACCTTGCAGGCCTTTCCCGAGGTTGCCGAGACCTTGCGCCGCTTGCGCGCAGCCGGCTTCCGTACCGCGATCCTGTCCAACGGCACCCCGTCCATGCTCGATGCCGCGGTGCGCGCCTCCGGGCTGCAGGGTTTGTTCGACGCGGTGCTGTCGGCCGAGGCCGTGCAGGTGTTCAAGACCGATGCGCGGGTGTACGAGTACGCATTGCAGCAGCTCGGGCTCGAGCGCGAGCAGATCTCGTTCCAGTCGTCCAACGGCTGGGACGCGTTTGCCGCGTCGGACTTCGGCATGCGCGTGGTCTGGTGCAATCGCTACGGGCAGCGCGCCGAACGCCTGCCGGGCAAGCCCGACCACGTGATCCCGAACCTGGCCGAACTGCCGCCGCTGCTGGCCCCGATCACGCCCTGAACGCGGCGCTGCCGCAAGCGCGCGGCGAATGCAACTCAGCGCGTCGCCCAGGCGGCGACGATGCGGTGCAGCGCGCGCACGCCGTCGGTCAGCGCGGCCGGACCCGGCTGCAGGATCAGCGGCGACTTGATCTCGTGGATGGCGCCGTCGCGCACCGCGGCGATCGCGTCCCAGCCCGGGCGCGCGGCGACCTGCTCCGGACGGAACTTCTTGCCGCACCAGGAGCCGATGATGATGTCGGGATTGGCGCGCACCACGTCCATCGGATCTTCGACGATGCGCTGCCGCGCCAGCGACGCGCTCGCGCGCTGCGGGAAGATGTCGTCGCCGCCGGCCACCTCGATCAACTCGCTGACCCAGCGTATCGCCGAAATCGGTGGCGCATCCCACTCCTCGAAATAGACGCGCGGGCGGCGCGGCAGCCGGGCCGCGGCCTGCGCGATGTCGCGCAGCCCGGCTTCGAGTTCCTCGGCGTAGGCGTCGGCACGCGCCGGCGCGCCGACCAGCGCTCCGAGCCGGCGCACGTAGCCCAGCGTCTGCTCGATGCTGCGGTGATTGCTGATCCAGACTTCGACACCGGCGCGGATCAGGGCCTGCGCGATGTCGGCCTGCATGTCCGAGAAGCCGATCGCCAGGTCGGGTTGCAGCGCGAGGATGGCGTCGAGCTTCGCGCTGGTGAACGCCGACACGCGCGGCTTCTCGCGCCGCGCCTGCGGCGGCCGCACCGTGAAGCCGGAGATGCCGACGATGCGCGCCTGCTCACCGAGGGCGTAAAGCACCTCGGTCGGCTCTTCGGTCAGGCAGACGATACGCGTTGGGAATGCACTCACGGTCGACATCCTCGATGCAGGCCGACAGCATAGCGAGCTGCGCTGGCGCTCAAGCCGCCTGCGCGGAGGCGCGGCGCAGCGCGAACGCACCGTCACCCGACAGGCTCAGCACGACCAGCGCGACGGCCCAGAATGCCGGGTACTCCCAGCCGCCGCCCTTGTTGGTGAACAGCCAGCCATTCGCGCCATGCACGAGGACGATGGTGCCGAGCATTTCCAGCGCCAGGGGAATCGCGACCCAGGGCGCGTAGATGCCGAGGATCAACGCGATGCCGCCGAACAACTCCAGCGCGATCGTCGCGTAGGCCAGAACCGCCGGCAGGTGCAGCGACGCGAAGTAGCCGACGAAGCCGGGCACGGTGAACACGAACACCTTCAGGCCGACATGGGCGAGGAACAGGATGCCCAGGCTGACGCGCAGCAGCGCGATGCCGTAGGGTGCGGTCGATGAGCGGATCATGGTGGTCTCCGGGTTTGAGGCGGTGGTTCAGGACTGGCGCAGCCAGGTCGGTGCGATCGAGGTGCCCAGGCCCGCGCCGTAGCCGAGGTAGATGTTGAGCCCGGCCAGCGGCTCGAGGTAGCGGGCGTTGCGCAGCGGGCCGGCGTCGATGACGTCGAAGCCCATCGAACGCGCCAGTTCCGCGGCGCGCTGCCGGGCGGTTTCAGCGTCGGCGGCAATGAACACCGGGACGGTCTCGGTGGCGCTGACGCGCGGACCCGCGGCCAGGCGTTGCGCGAACACCGTGTTGAAGGCCTTGACGATGCGCAGCGCGGGGAACGCGGCGGCGATCTGCTCGGCGGCCGAGCTGGTATGCCCCAGCGTCAGGCTCATGTAGTCGGCGCTCAGCGGGTTGGTGATGTCGATCACTACGGCGCCGTCGGGCAGCGCCGCGTCACGCAGCGCCTGCACCGCGTCGCCGTAGCCGGTGGCCAGCACGACGACGTCACTGGCGGCGGCCAGCGGGCGCTGCGAACTCGCGCCGAAGCGCTCGGCCAATGCCTGGGTCTTCGCCGCGTCGCGCCCGAGGATGTTGAGGCTGTGCCCGGCGGCGTGCAGTTGTTGCGCGAAGGCCGTGCCCATGTTGCCGGTGCCGAGGAGGGTGACGTTCATGATCGATGTCCTTGAGAGTTGCTGCGATCTGCCGGCCCGGTCGCGCGGTGTTGCGCGATCGGGCCGGGCCATGAACGACACTGTAGGCACGCATGAAGAGCAAAAAAATGGCTTGCCTCGCAATGAACTATTTCGCGAAACGAAATAAACTTGAGTCACGATGGATCTGCTGGCTGCAACCCGGGTATTCGTTCAGGTCGTAGACGCGGGCGGCTTCGCGCGCGCCGCGGAGGCGCTGGACCTGTCCAATGCCGTGGTCACGCGCCAGGTCGCCGCGCTCGAGGCCCACCTCGGCGCGCGCCTGCTCAACCGCACCACGCGGCGCATGTCCTTGACCGACGCCGGCGAGGACTTCCATGCGCGCGCCCGCGCCATCCTCGAGCAGGTCGCCGAGGCCGAGGCGGTCGCCGCCCAGGGCGCGCGCAACCCCGTCGGCCTGCTGAAGCTGTCGGCGCCGCTGTCCTACGGCATCTCGCACCTGGCGCCGGTGCTGGCGCGCTTTCGCGAGCGCTATCCGCAGTTGCGCCTGGACGTCGACCTCAGCGATCGCCTGGTCGACCTGGCGCACGAAGGCGTCGACGTCGCCTTGCGCATCACGAGCCGGCTCGATCCCGGCGTGGTGGCGCGCCGCATCGTCGCGCTCGACATCGTCGTCTGCGCCGCACCGGGCTATCTGCAGCGACGCGGAACGCCGCGCACGCCGGCCGAGCTGGCCGCGCACGACACGCTGAGCTTCAGCTACCTGTGGGCCGGCGACGAATGGCCGTTCACCGACGCCAGCGGCCGGCGCGAACAGGTGCGGGTACGCCCTGCCGTGCATTCGAGCAACGGCGAGCTGCTGCGCGAGCTCGCGATCGGCGGCGCCGGCATCATCCTGCAGCCGCGCTTCATCGTCGAGGACGCGTTGCGGGCCGGCACCCTGGTGCCGATTCTCGAGTCCTACCGCACCTTCGACCTGAATCTGTACGCGGTCTACCTGAGCCAGCGCCTGCTGCCGCGCAAGGTGCGGGTGTTCATCGACTTCCTGGTCGAGGCGCTGGGCAGCGAGGCCGCCAACGGTCGTTGACGTGTACCGACGCAGCGCTCAGGCCCAGCGCCGCGCGACCGCCTCCTGGGTCTGGCGCAGCGCCTGGCCAATCTGCGTGGCGGTGGCGGCCAGTTCCTCGATCGACGCCGCGTTGCTTTGCGTCATCGCGTTGATCTGCGAGACCGCGTCGTTGAGCTGCTGGATGCCGGTCGACTGCTCGTCGGCGGAAGCCTGCATTTCCTCCACCAGGGACGAGGTGCGTGCCACCGCGGGGACGATCGTGCCGAGCATCTGTCCGGCCTGTTCGGCGTTGCCGACCGAGCCCTTGGCCAGCACACCGATTTCCTTCGACGCCTGTTGCGCACGCTCGGCCAGATGGCGCACTTCGGTGGCCACGACCGCGAAACCGAGCCCGTGCTCGCCGGCGCGCGCGGCCTCGATGGCCGCGTTCAGCGCCAGCATATTGGTCTGATAGGCCATCTCGTCGATGATGCCGACCTGCTCGGCGATGGCGTGCATATCGGTCACGGTGCGCTGCACCGCGTCGCCGCCGGCCTGGGCCTGCTGCGCCACCTCGTGCGCGACCTGCGCGGTCTGGCGCGCGTTGTCCGAGCTGTGCTTGAGCGACGCTGTCGACTGTTCGAGCGCCGAGGCCGCCGCGTCGACCGCCGCGGCCTGCTTGGCCGCGCTGTCCGACAGCGCGTGCGCGGTCTGCGTGATCTGCGCGATCGCGCCGCCGATGTGCTGCAGCGCATGTTCGGCCTCGTGATTCGCACTCGCGGTATTGCCGACCGCCACGCTGACCGCGAAATCGATGCGCCCGAGCGGGCTCGGCACGTATTCGTTGATGTTGACGGTCAGATTTCCCGCGCCGATCGCCGAGAGTTGCTGCTCGATCGCTTGCAGCTCACGCCGCTCGCGGCGCAGGCGCCCCACCATCAACACCACCAGCACGAGCTCGGCCAGCACCGTCGCGACCGTGCCGCCGTAAGCCGGCTCATGCCCCAGCGCGGCGTTCAGCAGCAGCGCGTTCTGCAGCAGCAGCAAGACCAATCCGGCGAGCAGCAGGCTGCGCATCGGCCGACGCGTCGCGAGGCCCGCCAGGCGCGCCAGCGCACCGGCCACGCCGGCGCGCGCGGGGCGACCGTCGCGCACCGTCCAGCCCCCCTCGGGACGCTCGCGCAAGCGCCGGTAGTAGGCTTCGGCGGCCTCGACCTGAGCGCGGCTCGGGCGCGTGCGCAGCGACATGTAGCCGACCTTCTTGCCGTCCTCCCAGATCGGGTTGACGTTGGCCAGCACCCAGTAGAAGCTGCCGTCCTTGCAGCGGTTCTTGACCATGCCCTGCCAGGGCTCGCCGGCCTGCAGCGCACGCCACAGATCGGCGAACGCGGCGGGGGGCATATCGGGGTGGCGCACGATGTTGTGAGCACGCCCCAGCAATTCACTCTCGGAAAACCCGCTGATCTCGACGAAAGCGTGGTTGCAGTAAGTGATGCGCCCTTTCAGATCGGTCTTCGAAACGATGAATTCGTCGTCCTTGAGAACGCGTTCCTTGTCGATGACCGGCAGATTTTTTCGCATGAAAGGGCACCCGCGCCTTTTTGGATCGGGCGATCCTAGGGGGGCCAATCGGCTCCGTCAATCCAAGCGCACCGTAAAACATTTCGGTCGCGCAACATCATTTTTGTTTCTGTTGCAACAGTTTGTTGTGCCTTATGGCGCATGACGCTTGTCAATACGGCGCGCGAGGCCTGCTTGACAGTAAGCCGCATAGGGTATAGTGGGCGGTTATTTGCCAATTCCACATTCGGGACCCATCGGCAAGCCCCCGAAGCCGACCGACGCCACCGACACCGCCCTGATGAGTGTTCCAGCGCCAGCCGCGAGCGCGCACGCGGTGCTCGACCCCACCCTGCGCATGGCGCTGGCCGACGACACTCCGGCGACGGCGCTGGCACGCGAGCAGGCCGAGCTGATCCTGCGTTCGATCCCGTCGGCGGTCATCGCCACCGTGGTCGTGATGGCCGCCTGCGCTGCGCTGCTGCGGCGCTATTATGCGTGGCCCCGCATCGCCGGCTGGATCGCGTTCGCGCTACCGCTGTTCGGTGCCCGATTGGCCATCTGGCGCCAGGTGCTGCGCGGCGACGCGCTGTGCGCCAGGCCGCGCGCGTGCCTGCGCCGCCTGCACGGCGCGGCGCTGCTGGCCGGACTGACCTGGACGCCGCTGCCGCTGTGGTTCTTCGCGCACGACGACCTGTGGCGCCTGTTCCTGACCGCGGTACTGCTGGCCGTCGCCAGCGCGGCGATGGCGGCGCTGGCGGCCGCTCCAATCGGCGCGTTGTGCTACATGCTGCCGGTGCTGCTGCCCTTGATCGCGCAATTGCTGCTTGCGCACCATCCGCTGCTGCGCGCTGCCGGCTGGCTGACCTTCGTCTACATCGGCTTCCTGCTGCTGGTGTCGCGGCGCATGCGCGCCATGCTGCGCGACAAGTCGCAATGGCGGCTCGACGCCATCCGCAGCAGCCTGACCGACCCGCTGACCGGGCTGGCCAATCGCATGGGCTTCGAGCAGCGCCTCGACGCCGCGCTGCACCGGGCACGCCGCCGCGCGGCGGCGGTGGCCGTGGTGTTCATCGACCTTGACGGCTTCAAGGGCGTCAACGACGGTCACGGCCACGCCGGCGGCGACCGTGTGTTGCGCGAGTTCGCCCAGCGCCTGCGCGCGGTGCTGCGCGCCAACGAGCGCCCGGCGCGGGTCGGTGGCGACGAATTCGCGGTGATCGTCGAGGATGTCGCCGCGCAGACGGACGCCGCGGCCGCGCTGCTGCCACGCATCGAACAGGTCGCCGACGCCGCCTTCGCGCTCGACGGCGGCGCGGCGCGCATCGGGATGTCGCTGGGAATGGCCTGCTTCCCGGCCGACGGCGACGACCGGGCGGCGCTGCTGGCGCGCGCCGATGCGCGCATGTACCAGGCCAAGGCGCGTCGGCGCGACGCGCGCAGCGAGCAAAAGGAACCCGGCACGCGGCCGGGTCAAGAAACGTGCTCTAGCTAGGAGCGGCGGCTAGCCTAACGCATCGACGTTGCCGAACCGTTTCCGCAAGGTAAAACTGTGCGACAGCGGGCGATCAGACCGGGGCCAGGCCGATGCCGCTGTGCTCGGCCAGCGCGGCCGGAATGAAGCGGCCGTCGCGGATGTCGAAGGTGTGCACTTCGCCGTCCTCGATGATGTAATGCCAGCCATGCAGGGTCAGCGTGCCGGCGTCGACGCGGCGCCGCACCATCGGGTAGTCGAGCAGGCGCTCGAGTTGCAGCACCACCGAGCGCTGCTCGGTGCGCCGCAACATGGCCGCATCGGGTGCGTGCACCGGCAGCCGTGCGTCGCGCCCCAGGCCGAGCCAGGCGTTGAGGTTCACCGCCTCGTCGCTTGAATCCGCGTACAGCGCGCGAATCGCGCCGCAATGGCTGTGGCCGCACACCACGATGTTGCGCACGCGCAAGTTCAGCACCGCGAACTCGATCGCCGCCGAGGTGCCGTGATGGCCGTGGTCGCCGTGAAACGGCGGCACGAAGGCCCCGACGTTGCGCACCAGGAACAGCTCGCCGGGCGCCGCGCCGGTCAGCAGGTGCGGCACCACGCGCGAGTCGGAACAGCCGATGAACAGGGTCGACGGATGCTGCCCGTCGGCCACCAACTGCTGAAATGCGTCGGCGTAGCCGGGGAACGCGTGCTGGCGGAAGTCGCGCAAGCGCGCGATGAGGTCGTCGGGCATGGTTCGGTCGCGCAGCGCAACGGCGCGTGTCGGGTCGGAGCGGCCACTCTAGGTGAGCGCCGACGCCCTGGGAATTCGCCGAAAGGACGGCGCACCGCCCTCGTTCGAAAGAACTAGCCTGCGGCCTCAGGGGGCGTGTGCCCCGCCTCGATGCGCACGCGCGCGGCCAGCCAGGCCAGCAGCTGGCGGCTGGCCGCGGTGCGTGCCTGCGCGTCGGCCGCCTCGTGCACCGCGCGGTGCCAGTGGCCGGGGTCCTCCGCGCCGTGCCCGCGCGCCTCGAGGAAGGCACTCAGCGGACACGCGTCGTGCTGCAGCGGGAAGCGGCCGACGTCCTCGTGCATGTAGCGCCAGTGATAGGCCAGCGCACCGAGATAGCTGGCGATGCCGGCCTGCGGCGTCGTATTCCAGCGCCATTGCGCGGCCCAGTTCAGCACCGTCTCCGGCGGCATCGGCCGCGACAGGCCCCAGCCCTGGCCCTGGCTGGCGCCCAGGCGCATCACGGCTTCGATCAACGGTGCGGTTTCCAGGCCCTCGACGACCACTTCGCGATCGAAGTCGCGTCCGATCTGCACGATGGTGCGCACCAGGCTGAGCGTCTTCACCGGATCGGCGGCGACGTCGCGCACCAGCGACTGGTCGGCCTTGATCACGTCGAAGTTCAGGCTGGCCAGCCGCTTCAGGCTGCTGTAGCCCGACCCCAGGTCGTCGATTGCCAGGCGCACGCCGACACGCTGCAATGCAGCGATCGCCTCGTCGCGTCGCCCTTCGGCAACTTGCTGGTTCTCGAGCAGTTCCAGCGTCAGGCGCTGCGGCTCGATGGCGTGGCGCTGCAAGGCCTCGGCGACCCACGCCGCGCAGTCGGCGTGCACCAGCGTCGACGGGGCCAGGTTCAGCGCCAGCTCGACGTCGAGGCCGCGCTCGCGCCAGGCGCGCTGCCAGCCCAGTGCGATTTCCAGGCCCTGGCGGAACAGCGCGTCGAGGTCGCTGTCGCGCAGCGACGGCAGGAACTGCGCCGGCGCGATGATGCCGCCATCGGCGCGGCGCAGCCGCGCCAGCGCCTCGAGCTTGACCAGGCGGCCGTCGCGCAGGTTGATCACCGGCTGCATGTCCATGCACAGCGCACCGGAATGGAACAGGCGGCGGAATTCGGTGGCCTGCGTGACCGTCAGCGGCGTCGCTGCGCCGGGCTGTGTCAGCCGCGCGATCTGGCTCCAGCGATTCTGCAGCGCCACGCACAGGTCGCGCGCCCAGCGGTTGGAGAATTGATGCGGGAACGCGCCTTCGATGGCCAGCACGAACTCGGGGCCGTGCCCGCCGAGCACCGGAATCGCGACGATGCTGCGTATGCCCAGCGCGGCCAGCGCCTCGTGCCAGACCTGGGTGCGCGCATCCAGCGCGTAGGCGTCGCTGTGCTGGATCTGCTCGCTGTGCCAGGCCAGCGGGTTCAGCCCCTGGCCGGCGCGCTGGCGCGCGTCGAGCTGCGGCGTCAGGCCCGCGGTCTGCGCGACGCGCTCCATCGAGGCCGCGGCCGGGCCGCCGCTGAACTCGATGGCGAACGAGCCGTCGTCGCGCGGGCGCAGCAGCTGGCAGGCGCGCACGCCGGGCAGCGCACCGAGTGCGTCGAGTTCGGACTGCACCAGGCTGGCCCAGCTGGCGCCGGCGGGCGGCAAGGCGCGCGCCGCGTGCGCGCTGTAGGTGTCGGCCACCGCCTGCATCGCGTCGAGCTCGGTGTGCAGGTCCAGTTGCAGGCGCGCGTCGGCCGCGCGCAGCGTGTGGTAGCGCTCGCGTGCCGCCAGCGCGCTGCGGTCGACGTGGCGCTGCAACAGATCGTGGTAGACGTTGGTCGCACGCGTCAGCCACGACGGGCTGACGCCGATCAGCGCATGCACTTCGCCGAGGTGGCGTGCGCGTTCGACGATCGCCAGCGCGCTGCTCGACGGGTCGAGCAGAAACGCCAGATGCTGCGCCTGCGCCTGTTGCAGCCGCACCAATTCCTCGGCCGACAGACTGGCCAGCACCGCGGCGGTCTCGTCGTGGCGCGTCAGCTCGGCGTAGAAGTCCTCGATGAACTGCTGCCTGACCGGCGCCAGCTCCGCGCACACCGCGCCCAGCAGCGCCGCCGCGGCGTCGCCGAACGCGTCGAACGGTGCTTCGCGCGCCGGCGCGCGCGGCGCTTCATCGCCCAGGCTCCACCAGGCGAGGCGGCCGACCTTGTCGGCCTTGGCGCGGTACATCGCGGCGTCGGCACGACGCATCAGCGCATCGGGCTCGACGTCGTCGATCGGGTACAGCGCCACGCCCATGCTCATGCCGACCTCGGCGCGCCGGCCGCCACCGAGGTCGAACGGCGTCTCGACCGCCTGGTGCAGGCGCTGCAGCGAGGCGTCGAGCTCGGCCAGATGTTGCGTGCGGTCGAGCTGCTCGAGCACGACGACGAATTCGTCGCCGCCGAGCCGCACGACCAGATCGGTGGCGCGCAACACGCGCTGCAGCCGCGCGCCGAGCTCGCGCAGCAGGGTGTCGCCGGCCTCGTGGCCGTAGCGGTCGTTGACCGGTTTGAAGTCGTCGAGGTCGATCATGCCCAGCGCCAGCGCCGTGCCGGCGCGCGCGGCGCGAGCGATGGCCTGCGGCAGGTGCTGCTCGAGCGCACGTCGGTTGGGCAGGCCGGTCAGCACGTCGTGGCGCGCGCGGTGCGCCTCCTCCGCCTGCAACTGCGAGATGCGCTGCTTCAGGTCGAGCTCGTCGAGCGCGTGGCCGAGCAACGCCGCGACGCGGGTGCAGACTTCGATGGTCTTGGCGTCGAACGCAGCGGCGTCCAGCGACACGAAGGCCAGCACCCCCCAGCGCGCGTCGCCGCGCTGCACCGGCACCGCCAGTGCCGAGCCCCAGCGGTGGCGCTCGAACTCCGCCACCCAGGGGCTCGCGCGCCGCGCCGCGTCGTTCATATGCACCACGGATCCTTCGCGCCAGGCGCGCGCCACCAGCGATTGCGGATCGTCGATGGTGATCGCCATCTGGTCGAGCGCGCCGGCGCCAGCTCCAGCGCGCGCCAGCACCTGCATGCGCCCGGCGGCGTCGGGGCGGCCGATCCACGCGGCGTGGAAAATCGCCTCGCCGCCCAGCCGGGCGCAGGTCTGCTCGAGCATCAACTGCTCGGTACGCGCCTGCAGCAGCACGTCGGCTTCGCCGAGCAGCGCGCGGTACAGCCGCTCGAGCTGCAGCAACTGGCGATGTTCCTCGTCGCGCCGCTCGACGTCGACGAAGGTCCAGATCGACTGCTCGGCGTCGATGCGCGAGCCGGTCAGGTCGCAGGGCAGCGTGCGGCCGTCGCGCCGGCGGAACGGGATCGACTGCAGGCGCACCGTCTCGCCGTCGGCCAGGCGTGCGTGGTGCGCGCCGACCGCCTGGTAGGTCGCCGCATCGGGATAGAGCTCGCGCGTGGGCATGCCGACCAGCGCATCGACCGTGTCGAACCCGAACATGCGCGCGAAGCGCCGGTTGGCCGACACGATGCGGCGCTGGCGCACCAGCGCGACACCGGCCTCGCTGTGCTCGCTGAGGGTTTCGGTCCAGCGTCGCGCCTCGATCACGTCGAGCCCGTGCGAGACGCTGTCGGCGAGGTCGAGCAGCACGCGCTGCAGCGCCTCGTCGAAGGGATCGGAGCTGGCCGCGTACAGCGCGAGCAGTGCCCACGCCTCGCCGCGCCGCCGGATCGGAAGCACCGCGCTGGTGTCCAGGTTCTGCGCCGCGGCGCGCTGCAGCCACGGCCGGATCGCCGCCGGCCGCGCCACGTTGAACAGCGCGCGCTGCTCGCGCCAGGCGCGTGCGACGCTGCCTTCGCTGCCGTCGGGCGCCGCGTCGACGCTGAGTTCGAGCGTGTCGAGCACCGCCAGCGCCGGCCCGGACTTGCCGACGAAGCGGATGCGCCCCTGCGCGTCGGGCCGGCCGACCCAGGCCAGGCGCACGCCGGCGTAGCGCACCGCGAGCGCGCAGATCGTCTGCAGCAGGTCGGCCTCGTCCTGCGCCAGCGCGATGGTGCGGTGGACCTGGCCGAGGAAGGCGTTGTAATCGGCCAGCCTGGCGTTGAGCGCACGCATGCGCGCGTTCTCGTCGAACGCCGCGCTGGTGGCGCGCATCGCGACGCCGATCGCGATGAAGTACAGCGCCGCCAGCAACGCGACGACGTGCATCATCGGGTGCGCCGACGCCGCGAGCTGGGCGGTGAGCGCGAGCCCGGACGGCGCCAGGAACAGCAGCGCCGACGGCAGGTCGGGCACCAGTTTGGCCAGCACCACGCCGGCCGACGCGATCAGCACGCAGGTGACGAGCAGCTGCAGCAGCACCGTCGACGGAAACAGCGCCAGGGGCAGCAGCGACCAGGCAGCGCCGACCGCGAGCGCGCAGGCGCGAAAGCGCCGCAGCCAGACCTCGGCGTCGGGTTCGGCGTGGCGCGCGCGCCAGCGTGCGACTCCCAGCAGCGCGCCGTGCGCCAGCGCTTGTGCCGCAATCCACGCCAGCAGCCAATGCGCGGGGGCATGCGCGCGCAGCAGCCAGGCGACCGCCAGCGGCACGACGACGCCGCCGATCGCCGCCGGCACCACCCCGGCGTAGAGCAGGCGCACCCGGTCGGCGTGGGCGTCGCGTGGCCCGGCGCGCTCGCGCGGCGCGGCCCCGGAGTTCATCGGTGGTGGCATCGTTCGGCAATCAGCCCGCCTGGGCGCGGGTCCAGCATAGGCGCGCAGTGTATCGCCGCGTCCGCGGCTCAGGCCGCGGACGCGGCGAAGCGCCACCAGTGGGTGCGCTCACGCTTGTGCAGCTTGGCCAGGTACATCGCCGCGTCGGCGCTGCGCAACAGCTCCCGCACGGAATCGCCATCGGCTGGGTATAGCGCCAAACCCATCGTCATTCCTACGGTTGCACGCTGCCCACCTTGGAGTATGAAGGGGATTTCGACGGCGCGATGCAAACGCTCGAGCCCGCTCTCGACCTGCGCCCCGGCGTCGAGCCGCTCGAACACGACGACGAACTCGTCGCCGCCAAGCCGGGCGAAAAAGTCGGCGCTGCGCAGCCCTTCGCGCACGCGGCGGCCGAACTCGCGCAACAGTGCGTCGCCGGCGTCGTGGCCGTGCTGATCGTTGACCTGCTTGAAATCGTCCAGGTCGAGCAGCCCGAGCGCCAGCACCAGACCTTGCCGCCGCGCCTGCGGCATCACCGCGCGCAGATGCTCGTCCAGCGCGTAGCGGTTGGGCAGACCGGTCAGCGCGTCGGTGCGCGCCAGCGTGGCCTCGACGCTTTGCAGGGACTGGATGCGCGCCTTCAGGTCGAGTTCATCGAGGCCGTAACCGAGCAAGGCGGCGATGCGCGCGCACACGTCGAGCGTCGCGTCGTCGAAGGTGCCGCGGCGCGGCGACGCCAGCGTGAGCACGCCCCAGATCGCCCCGCCGCGCAGGATCGGCACCGCCAGCGCGCTGAACCAGCGGTGTTCGGCCAGCCCCGCGTGCCAGGGTTCGAGCAGCACATCGGCCAGCGTGTCGTTGCTGTACAGCAGCTGGCCTCCGGTCCACGCGCGTACCGTCATCGAATTGCGGTACTCGGGGGTCATGCGCGGCGTCGCCGCATCGACCTGCCCGGTACCCTCGCCGAACTTGGCCAGCACCTCGAACAGCTCGCCCTCGCCGCGCGGCCGGCCGATCCACGCGGCATGGAACGGCGTGTGCTGCACGATCTTGCTGCACAGGCTGTCGAGCATCTCCTGCTCGCTGCGGCTCTGGATCAGCACGTCCCCCGAGTGCAGCAGCACGCGGTAGAGCTTTTGCAGATTGGCCAGGCGCTCGCGCTCGCTGAGCAACTCGAAGGTGCGCTGCACCAGCGCGTCGGTCAGCTGGCCCATGGCGTCGCTCAGGCGCTGCATCGGCGCGTCAGTCTCGAGCGGCGGCAACGGTGCACCGGCCTCGAGCGCGCGCACTTCGCGCGCCAGCCGCGCGTCGACCCCGGCGACATGGTGCAGCAGCCATTGTGCGAGAAACGCCAGCAGGTCGAGCACGGTTTCGGCCGGCTGATCGGCCGCCACCGCCTGGGCCTGGTCGAGAAAGTCGACGAAGCGCTGGTGCGCGCCCAGGTGGGCGGCCTTGCCCGCGGGATCGACCGGCCAGCGCCGCATCAGCTCGGCTTCGGTGCGGAAATGCTCGCGCGTGTAGTCGATCAGCTCGGTGATCAGCGCATCGGCCTGCGCGCTGCCGGCGGCCTGCGCACGCGCCGCCGCATTGAACACGTCGAACAAATGCTGGTGCTGCGCGTCGACTTCGGCCACACCGGTCGCAATCGACGCGTCCCAGCGCAATTCAGGGAGCTTGTGCACGGCCAGTTTTCGTTTTGGTCAGACTATATCCGCCATTTATTGCGCGTGGCGCATCACCTGCCGCTGGTGAAAACCCGTGGTCTGGGCGCCACACCACGCCCTGCTGGACGCGGCCCGTCGCGGCCCCGACAATGCACCGAGGAGGCCGCACGATGCAGCCATCGCCCCAGCACGCGAATCCGTTGCACGCCGCGCAGGCCGCAGGCGACGCACCGCCGCCGCCGCTCGACATCGATGCGCTGCGACGCGCGCTGCAGGCGCATACCGGACGCGTGGTGCGCTGCATCGAGACCCACATCTCCTGGGTGCTGCTCGACGGCGAGCAGGCATGGAAGATCAAGAAGCCGGTCAAGCTCGATTTCCTCGACTTCAGCGACCGCGCCCACCGCCATCGCGCCTGCCTCGATGAGCTCAGGCTGAACCGCCGACTGGCGCCCGATCTGTACCTCGACGTCGTCGCGGTGCGCGGCAGCGCCGCGGCACCACGCCTGCACGGCAGCGGCGCTTCGATCGACTGGGCGGTACGCATGCGCCAGTTCGCCGACGACGCGCTGCTCGGCCGGCGCCTGGCCGCCGGACGGCTCGACGGCGCGACCATCGACTGCCTCGCGAGCGCCTTGTCCGCGTTCCACAACGACGCGGCGCGTGCCGCCGCGCGTTCGCCCCATGGCACACCGCGCGCCGTCGTCGGTGCCACCACCGACGCGCTGGAGCGCCTCGCCGCGCGCCTGGACGACCCGCGCGTGCCGGCGCTGGCGCGCTGGTGCGAGGCCAGCGGGCGGCGCTTGCTGCCGACCTTCGCGCAGCGACACCAGCAGGGGTGGGTGCGCGAGGGCCATGGCGACCTGCATCTGGACAATCTGGTCGTGCTCGGCGATGTCGTCACCGCGTTCGACGGCGTCGAGTTCGATCCGGCGCTGCGCTGGATCGACGTGCAGGCCGACCTCGCGTTCGCCACCATGGACCTGCACGCGCACGGCCGCCCCGACCTCGCCGCGCGGCTGCTCGACCGCTGGCTCGAAGGCACCGACGATTACGCCGGCCTCGCGGTGCATCGCTATTACGCGGTGTACCGTGCGGTGGTGCGCGCGCTGGTCGCGGCCATCGGCGGCGCCGAAGGCCTGACCGCGACCGGCCCCGACTACCTGGCGGCAGCCAGCACGCTGCGCGAATCGCCGGGGGCGCGGCTGCTGATCACGCACGGTGTGTCCGGCTCCGGCAAGAGCCACGTCAGCGCACAGTTGCTCGAAGCCGCCGGCGCGGTGCGCCTGCGCTCGGACGTGGTGCGCAAACGCCTGTTCGGCCTGCACGCGCTGGCCTCGAGCGCCGCGCTCGGGCGCGACCTGGTCTATTCGACCGACGCGACGCGCCGCACCTATGCGCGGCTGCACGAGGCGGCGACGCTCGCGCTGGGCGCGGGCTGGCCGGTGATCGTCGACGCCGCGTTCCTGCGCGCGGCGGAGCGCGACGCCTTCCACCAACTGGCGCGCCGGCTCGGCGTGCCGTTCGCGATCCTCGACTGCCGCGCCGACGCCACGCTGCTGCGCACGCGCGTGGCGGCGCGCCAGCGCCGCGGCGACGACGCCTCGGAAGCGGATGTGGCGGTGCTCGAGCGCCAGTTCGCGTGGTGCGAACCCCTGGGCAGCGACGAGCGTGCCGCCAGCCTCGTGGTCGATGCCGCGCGGCCGCTCGACGTGGACACGCTGGCCGCGCGCTGGCTGAGCGGGCGCTGAGCCGGCGCGCAGCGCTCAGCGCCGCGTGTCGGGTTGCCCGCCGACCCAGCGCCGATAGGCGCCGATCCAGTCGGTGGCGATCGCCTGCTGCGCGGTGCGCAGCGGCAATGCGCCGCGGCACACCAGCGCGTGCAGGCGGTTTTCCAGCTTGTCCTTGGCGTAGCTGCCCCAGCCGCCGACGACGTGGTGCGGCTGCGGCCACAGGTTGCGCGGATCGGTCGGGCTGCCGCCGAGCTCGAGGCTGATCAGGTGGTCTTCCTCGTAATCGCGCAGGCGGCGGTCGGCCCAGCCGTACTGACGCATCTGCCGGCGCTTGAGACGCTCGGTGTAGCGCTCGGGCGGGCGCACCGCGCGGCTGTAGCCGGGCACGCAGATGGTGCGGTCGAGATCGGCCTGGGTCACCGCGGGGTCGATGGCACCGGGCGTCAGCGCAGGGCGCGGCAAGGCCAGCGCCAGCGGCACGGCAGGCGCCGGGGCGTCGCCGGCAAAGCGCGCGTGCGCCAGCGCGGGGGCGGCCAGGCAGGGCGGCAGCAGTGCCAGCGCGACCAGGGCGCGGCGCAGACGTGGGCAGAGCAGATTCATCGGTGGCTTCGCGCAAAGGTCACGCAGCTTAGTGCATGGGCGGCGCGCGCCGCCACGCCCGCGCCAGATCAGGGTTTTCCTTAGTCAGCAGGTCGTCAGCAATATTGACGCCCCACAATGTGTAAAAGCTTATTTCTTGTAAGGTTTATACCGTTCCCGTTTGTCCCGCTCCCCTATCCCGCACCGTCATGGCCCACGATCAATCCCACCGCTACGCCGACCTCAGCCTCCGCGAGGAGGACCTGATCGCCGGTGGCCGTCACATCCTCGTCGCGTACAAGATGAAGCCGAAGGGCGGCATCGCCTATCTGGAGGCTGCCGCGCACTTCGCTGCCGAATCGTCGACCGGAACCAACGTCGAGGTGTCGACCACCGACGACTTCACGCGCGGCGTCGACGCCCTCGTCTATCACATCGACGAGGCCAGCGAGGACATGCGCATCGCCTATCCGATCGAGCTGTTCGACCGCAACGTGATCGACGGCCGCTTCATGCTGGTGTCGTTCCTGACGCTGACCATCGGCAACAACCAGGGCATGGGCGACATCGCGCACGCGAAGATGATCGACTTCCACATGCCCGACCGCGTGATCCAGATGTTCGACGGACCGTCCAAGGACATTGCCGACCTGTGGCGCATCCTCGGTCGCCCGGTACGCGACGGCGGCTACATCTCGGGCACGATCATCAAGCCCAAGCTCGGTCTGCGCCCGCAGCCCTTCGCCGACGCCGCCTACCAGTTCTGGCTCGGCGGCGATTTCATCAAGAACGACGAGCCGCAGGGCAACCAGGTGTTCGCACCGATCAAGCAAACGCTGCCGCTGGTCTACGACGCCTTGAAGCGCGCGCAGGACGAGACCGGCCAGGCCAAGCTGTTCTCGATGAACATCACCGCCGATGATCACTACGAGATGTGCGCGCGCGCCGACTTCGCGCTCGAGACCTTCGGCCCCGACGCCGACAAGCTGGCCTTCCTGGTCGACGGCTACGTCGGCGGCCCGGGCATGGTGACGACCGCGCGCCGCCAGTATCCGAACCAGTACCTGCATTACCACCGCGCCGGCCACGGCGCGATCACCTCGCCGTCGTCCAGGCGCGGCTATACCGCCTTCGTGCTGGCCAAGATGGCGCGGCTGCAGGGCGCCTCGGGCATCCACGTCGGCACGATGGGCTACGGCAAGATGGAAGGCGAAGGCGACGACCGCATCATCGCCTACATGATCGAGCGCGACGAGTGCCAGGGCCCGGTCTACTTCCAGAAGTGGTTCGGCATGAAGCCGACCACGCCGATCATCTCCGGCGGCATGAACGCGCTGCGCCTGCCGGGCTTTTTCGACAACCTCGGCCACGGCAACATCATCAACACCGCCGGCGGCGGCTCCTACGGCCACCTCGACAGTCCGGCGGCCGGCGCTATCTCGCTGCGCCAGGCTTACGAATGCTGGAAGGCCGGCGCCGATCCGCTGGACTGGGCGCGCGAGCACCGTGAATTCGCGCGCGCCTTCGAATCGTTCCCGCACGACGCCGACGCGCTGTACCCGGGCTGGCGCAGCCGGCTCGGCGTCGGCGGCTGAGCGGCGACGTCGAGCCGCCCCGCCATGCCCACGCGCGCGCAGCGCAAGGCGCTCGATGCCGCGCAGTTGCGGCAGGCGGCGATACGCCTGTGCAGCTTCGTGCGTTGCGCGCGGCTGCCGCTGGCGCCCGAAGTGCTGCGCAGCCTGCTCGACGATGCCGCCGACATCGTCGTCTCGCGGCGCCAGATGGCCGCGCTGTGCGCCGCACTGGAAGCGCAGCAGCAACTGCAGCGCCACGCCGGGCGCGTAACGCGCTACGGCCCCGGGCGCCGTGCGCACTGCGCGCTCGACGGCGCCGCGCTGGCAGCCGCGGTCGAGCGCGAGCTCGACGACGCGTCCCACGCGCCGCCGGCGATCGATTACGGACGCGTCGCCTCGGTGTTCCAGCTCGGCCGCGAAATGCAGCGCCAGGGGCGCGCAGCGCCGCGCGCGCGGGCCTCGGCGCGCTGAAGCCGCGGCGCCGGCCGTGCGTCAGCCGATGCGCCGCGCCAGCCAGTCGATCAGCCGGGCCTGCAGCGCGCGGCGTTCCTGCGGCGCGACCTCGCCGTGCAACTGCGCGTGCCACGCCGCCGCATCGGCGTGCGCCAGCCCTTGCGCGCCCAGGAAGCGCGTCAGCGGGCATTGCGCATGCGGGGTCGGGTAACGCCCGCCCTCGCTGTGCATGTACAGCCAGCCATAGGCCAGCGCGCCGAGCCAGGTGTCGACGCCACCGACCGGTTGCCACGCCGCCCGGTGCTGCCGTTCCCAGTCGAAAAAGGCCTCGGGCGGCATCGGGCGCGCGATCGCGTAGCCCTGCACGTGATGCGCGCCGAGCACGGTCACCGCGTCGAGCACATCGTGCGTTTCGGCACCCTCGACGATGACGTCGCGGTCGAGGTCCTTGCCGATCTGCACCACGGTGCGAATCAGGCTGAGCACCTTCAGTGGCGCGCGCATCACTTCGGCGGTGATGCTCTGATCGACCTTGATCACGTCGAACGGGAGACTGGCCAGCCGGCTCAGGCTGCTGTAGCCGGAGCCCAGATCGTCGATCGCCAGCATCACGCCGAGGTCGCCCAGCGCGCGGATCGCGCGGTCGTGCTGCACGTCGTCGAACTCCTGCGACTCGAGCAGCTCCAGCGTCAGCGCCGGCGGCGGCAGCTCGAAGCGGCGCAGGCCGTCGTCGATCCACTGCGCGCATTCCGCGTGCACCAGCATCGACGGCGGCAGATTCAGCGAAATACCCAGCGCGCGGCCGCGCCCGCGGCATTGCTGCAACCAGGCCAGGCTGAGATCGAGCCCGGCGCGGAACAGCACGTCGAGGTCGGCCGAGCGCAGCGCCGGCAGGAAGCGCCCCGGCGCGATGACTTCGTCGCCGTCGAGCAGGCGCGCCAGGGCCTCGACCTTGACGACCTCGCCGCTGCGCGTGTCGACCACCGGCTGCAGATGCATGCTCAGGCTGCGCGCATAGAGCAGCTCGCGGTAGCGTGCGACGCGGTCCGGCTCGGTGACCTCGAGGGTCGACGCGGTGCGGCTCATGATGCCGATCCAGCGGCTTTGCAGCGAGACCAGGAAGGTCTGCACCCAGCTCCCCGAGAACTGGCTGCGGAAGCCGCCGAGCAGGGCCAGCACGAACTGGCTGCGCGCGCCCTGCACCGGCACCGCGACCATGCTGCGCACGCCCAGCGCGAGCATGGGCTGCGCCCAGTGCAGCGAGCGCGCGTCGCGCCCGTAGGAGTCGATGCGTTCGATATTGCCCGACACCCAGGCGGCGCGTACCAGGCCCTGCCCGGCCGGGCTGCTGGCGTCCAGCGTCGGCATCATCGAGGGATCGCCGAGCACCTTGAGCACCGCCTCGGCCGACTCGCCGGCGGCCAGTTCGGCGTGCACCAGCCCGTCGGCCTGGGGGCGCATCACCAGCACCGCGACAATGCCCGGCAGCGCGGCGACGATGTCGAGCTCACGCTGCACCAGCTCGACCATCGGGGCCTGCGCCGCGCCCGGGCGCGCCAGCGCTTCGTTGTACTGGTTGACCACACCCTGCATCGCGTCGAGCTCGGCCTGCATCTCGATCTGCAGCCGCTCGTCGGCAGCGCGCAGCGTACGGTAGCGCACGCGCGTCTGCATGCCCCAGGCGTCGAGGTGCCAGCGCAGCAATTCGCGGTACAGCGCGTAGGCGTCGCTCATGGTCGCCGCGCTGAGCCCACTCAGGGCGTGGATGCGCCCGACCGCGCGTCCGCGCGCGGCGATCTGGTGCGCGCGCGTGTCCGGCGCGAGCAGGAAGGCGAAGTGGCGCGCCTGGATCGCCTTCAGCTCGGCGAGTTCGTCCTCGGTCAGCGCGGCGAGGACTTTCGCACCCTCGTCGCGCTTGCCCAGTTCGTCGTAGAACGCCGAGGTGAACTCGTCGGCGATTTCGTGCATCTGCCCCGCGATGCCGGCCAGGTTCTTCTGCGACTCCTCGCTGAACGGGTCGAACGGAGCCTCCGTCACGCTCGGCGCGCTGGCGCCCATCATCCACCAGCTGGTTCGCTCGACCTTGTTCTTCTTCGCCTGGTACATCGCCGCGTCGGCGGCGCGCAGCAGCGCGTCGGGCTGATCCGAGTCGATCGGGTAGACCGCCAGCCCCAGGCTCATCTCGATGTAGACGCCGGAGCCGTCGCCAGGCGTGAACGGCGTCTCGACGGCTTCGTGCACCCGCGCCAGGATCTGTTCGAGCTGCGCGGCCACCGCGTCGGGCTTCAGGTCCTCGAGCACGATGACGAACTCGTCGCCGCCGAAGCGGCCGACCAGGTCGATGGTGCGCATCACCCCCTGCAGGCGCGCCGCCAGCTGCTGCAGCAGGCGGTCCCCGGCCTCGTGGCCGAGGCGGTCGTTCACCGGCTTGAAGTCGTCGAGGTCGATCATGCCGACCGCGACCGCGCTGCCGTGGCGCTTGGCGCGCTCGATGGCGCGGCCTATATGCGCCTCCACCGCGCGCCGGTTCGGCAGCCCGGTCAGCGCATCGAACATCGCCAGCCGCTTGAGCTCCTCGGTGAGTGCGCGGCGCCGGGTCACGTCGATCGAAGTCCAGACGATCAGCGGGTGGCTCGGGTCGTCGCCGTCCAGGCGGCGCCCGTGCACGTCGAGGTAGACCAGCGTGCCGTCGTGGCGCAAGACCTCGAGTTCGTCGAGGTTGCCCTCGCCGACCTCGAGAATGCGCTGCGACAGCTCGGCCATGCGCTGCGACTCGGTGATCTTGGCGTAGATGATCGCGGTCGACTGGCCGACCACTTCGTCGGCCGACGCATAGCCGAAGATGTCGAGGAAGCCCTGGTTGACTTCGGTGATGACGCGCTCGGGATAGCGCACCATGTCGATCGCCGCGACCGTGTTGGCCAGCAGCGCGGCGCGCGACGTGGTCGCCGCGCGCAGCTGCTGGGCCTGGCGGTGGCGCTCGCTGACGTCGACCTGGGTCCACAGGATGCGCTGCACGCCGTCGCCCAGGTCGAGCCTGACGCCGCCGGTGTCGAGCATCAGCGCGCGCCCGTCGAGGCGGCGGTAGCGCACGTCCTGCAGCGCACCGCGCCCATGCTCGAGCACCTCGCGCGCGAGCTCGCCGACCCGCGCGTAGTCGGCCGGATCGTCATAGAAATCGGACGCCGGATACTTCTGCAACTCGGCCAGGTCGGCGGCCCCGGCCATTTCGAGCAGGCGCTCGTTGACGTGCTCGAACACGCGTTCGGGGTAGCGCATCACGGTCACGCCGACGCTGAGGTTCGACAGCAGCGCGGCGTTGATGCGCGACTGCGCGCGCTCGGTGTGGATCGCGTCGAGCCGATCGAGCCCGATCGAGATGTCGGCGGCGATGCGCTCGGCGACCTTGCGCAGCTCGACATCGAACGCGGTGGTCGCGGTCAGGTACAGATTGAGCACGGCCCAGATGCGGCCGCCGCGGAACAGCGGCAGGCTGGCCGCCGCCAGGATGCCGTAGGCATGCTGGCGCTCGCGCCACGGCGCCAGTGCGGGGTCGGCCGCGAGGTCGCCGACGAATACCGCCTGCTGCCGCAGCCAGACCTGGCCCGTCGGCCCCTGGCCCAGCGCCGATGCGGGATCGACGACGATCGTGATGCCGTCCAGGTAGGCGCGCGCCTGGCCGGCACTGGCCAGCACTGCGAAGCGCCCGGCGTCGTCGGGGCGGCCGATCCAGGCCAGCGCGACGCCGCGCAACGCGGCGACGCGGTCGCAGAAACGCTGCAGCAGGCCGGCGTCGTCCTGCGCCTGCGCGATCAGCTGGTTGACCGCGGCCAGCACCGTGGTCAGCTCCGACAGCTGCACGATCTGGGCGTGGAACTGTTCACGCTGTTCGAGCAGCGTGTCGGCGCGTTCGCGCGCCAGCGTGTCGAGCTGCGCGGCCTGCTGCTGCAAGCGGCGCAGCGCACCGCGCCGCGCGTGCTGCAGCGCCGACGCGAAGCTGACCGCGCCGCCGACTGAGAGCAGGAAGAACTCGAGCGCGACGATGGTCTGCGCCGACGATACCTGGGCGACGATCGGCACGCCGACCGCGGCGGATGTGGTCAACAGCACGAAGACGAACGCCAGCAGCCCCGCAGTGACCGCCGCATCGAGCGCGAACACCGAGCCGATCAACGGAAACATGATCAGCCCGAGCAGCCCGGTGCGCTGGGCCGGCGTCAACGCCCCGGCGCCCGCCGCCAGCGCCCAGATCACCAGCACCAGCGCGAACGCCGCGGCGATGGGCAGCGGCGGACCCAGCGGCGGCTGCTCGGTGCCGCGCCAGCGCGTCCAGGCGATTTCCATCAGCGGCGTCAGCATCATCACCGCGCTGGCGTCGCCGACCGCCCAGCCGAGCAGCGCGTCAGCCGCGCCGTGCGGCAGGCGGCCGAACACGACCATGCCGCCGGTGCCGACCGCGGCCGACAGCAGCGATTGCCCCGCCCCCATCGCGAACAGGAAGGCGAGTTCGGCGCGCGGGCTTTCCCACCAGGCCTCGAGCGTGCCGCCCAGGCGGCGCATCAGGGCACGGCCGAGCAGCGGTGCGCCGACGTTGCCCAGCGAGGCGACCAGCGCGGCGCCGGGCCCCAGGCGCGACGCCAGCAGATTGGCCAGCAGCGAACCGATGAACACGCCGGGCGCCGCCCTCCAGCCGCAGCGCAGCACGACGAACGCGGCCAGCGCGGCCGGCGGCCACAGCGGCGATGCGCCTCGAAACACCAGCGCCGGCAATTCCGCCAGCGCCAGATAGGCGGCGGCGGTAGCGGCGTTGATCAACAGGGTGCGGTGCGCGCGCAATTGCAGTCCAGACCTTTTCGAGTGTGCGGCGCTCGCCGTGGCGGGCACCCGCCTAAGGGAGCGTAATCCGATGTTAGGCGAGTGCGATCGTGCTGGGACACATCGTCGTCGCACCATGCACGGGTTCGGGCCCCAGCTTGACGGAGGTCGATCAAATTGCCAGTGTCTAGCGATTGGATCAATTCATAGCTCGATTACCTGTATGAAAATCGAGGTATCAAACAAAACCGACGTATTCAAGAACGTTTAGATACTCCTCCTACGCCTCGTGCCCCAGCTCTGATGTCCTCCTCGCCCTCCCCGGGCCCCCGCGACCCCGGCCTGCCCTTGCCGGCTGCCGAAGCCGAGCTCAGCGCGCTCGACCAGGCTGCGTCGCTGCTGCCGACCATTCCGATCGGCCTCGTCGGCAGCGTGCTGCCGGCCATGCTGCTCGCCTGGGAGTTGCACGCGCACGCTTCGACGGCAGGCCTGACGGCCTGGGTCGGCGCGGTTCTGGCCGGCCACATGCTGCGACTGGGCATCTGGTTTGCCGCGCGCGAGGATCTGGAAGCAGGCCGCCATGGCGCGCGCTGGTTGCGCCGGCTGCGGCTGAGCGTATTCGTGCTGGGTCTGGTGTGGGCGGCGCTGCCGTTGTTGCCGGCACAGGCGTCGGCATTCGACGAACTGCTGGTGGCTGCGGTGATCGCCGCGGTGTGCGGCGCCGGCGCCGCGCAGCAGTCGTCCGATGCGACCTCGTCCTTCCTGTTCATGCTGCCGGCGGCGCTGAGCAGCACGCTGCGGCTGTTCACCAGCGGTGACCCGACGCTGCAGCCGATCGGCGCGCTGGCCTTGCTGTACTACGGCTATCTGGCGCTGGCCGGCGTGCGCACCGAGTCCTCCTTCGTCGGTCTGTCACGACTGCGCGCGCGCGCTGCGCACCAATCACTGCACGATGCCCTGACCGGGCTGCCCAACCGCCTCGCGCTGCAGCTGCGCCTGCACGACGCGCTGGCGCGCGCGCGCCGTGGCGGCACCCAGGTCGCGGTCGGCTACATCGACCTCGACGGTTTCAAGGAGGTCAACGACCGCCACGGGCACGAAGCCGGCGATGCGCTGCTGCGCGAGCTGGCGCACCGCTGGGCCGCGCAGCAGCGCGCCAGCGAGTTGATCGCCCGGCTCGGCGGCGACGAATTCGTCGTCGTCATCGAGGATCTCGACCCAGTGCACGCCACGGCGCAACTTGGCGCGGTGTTCACGCGCATCCACGACGCCGGCACCGCGCCGGTGGCGCTGGCCGGTGGCGCCAGCGCCCAGGTCGGCCTGACGCTGGGCGTGGCGCGCTACCCGCTCGACGCCACCGACCCCGACCTGCTGCTGCGCGTGGCCGACGCGTCGATGTACCAGCTCAAGCAGCACAAGGAAACGCGCCACAGCTGGTGGCAGTTCGGCGTCAGCGACGCTGTCGACGCGCCCGAGCGCGAGCTGTCGCCCTACGGTGCCGACGCTGCCGCGGTGCTCGGCGAGCACACGGCGTGGGCCGAGCGCATCCATGCGAGCTACCTCGAAGCGCTCGAGCGCGAGCTGCGCGCCGATGCCCAGGGCAGCGCGCTGCTGGCCGGGCTGGACGCCGCGCAGCGCGACGAGATCAGGCGCCAGCAGTTGCAGCAATTGCAGCTGCGGGTGGCGCCGCAGGCCACGCGCGACGCCGTGCTGCAGCAGGCGCGCCAGCTCGGTACCCTGCACTGTCTGGCCGGCGTCAGCGGCTCGATGCTGGCACGCGCCTCGGTGCTGTATCGCACGCTGCTGGCCGATGCACTGGGCAGCGCGCGGCTTTCGGCGAGCCGCCGCTGGCAATTGCTGCGCATCGTCGACGCACGCACGCACGACCAGCTGCAAGCCGAGTTCGCCGCCGCCGAGGATGTCACGCAGATGTATCTGCAAACGTTGTCGCGGCCGCGACCGGATCCCGGCACGCGCTGGAGCGACGCGGCGCAACGCGAAGTCGAGTTCATCGCCGCGCTGCCCGGCATCGTCGCGGTCGCGCTGATCCGTCCGAACCACGACGCTGAACTGGTGGTCGAACGCAGCGCCGCACGCGCCGGCGACGCCCAGGTCGCACAACTGTTCGCGCGCGCCCGCCTGCCCAGCCTAGATCTGCAAACGCCGCGCGGGCGCAGCGCGACAGCCGACGCCTGGCACACGCGGCAGACCCAGCGCATCGACGACTGGGCGCACGATGCCCGCGTGGCGCCGTGGCGCGACGCCGGCATCGCGTTGCATGTGCGCGCCGAAGTCGCGGTGCCGTTCGTCGGCCGCGACGGGCGCGCCGCCGGCGTGCTGACCCTGTTCGGCGAACAGGGCGCGCAGTTCGCAAGCGCCTGGATGCGGCAATGGGCGGTGGGCCTGCAACGCCGGCTCGAAGCGATCTGGGCGCAGTGCACGACGCCGTCCGGCGCCGCGGTGCTGTCGCAGGATCAGGCGCGCGCGCTGCAACTGCAGCTGTTCGGCGGCGGGCTGGAAATGCACGGCCAGCCGATCGTCGCGTTGCGCGATGCACGCACCGTGCGCATCGAGGCGCTCGCACGGCTGCGCATGCCCGACGGGCGACTGGTCGAGCCGGCGGCGTTCCTGCCGTCGCTGGGCGGCGTCGAACTCGACCGACTGTTCCGCCTCGGCCTCGAGCAGGCGCTGGGGACATTGGCCGACGCCGCGGTCGAGCTGTCGATCAACCTGCCGGCGTCGACGCTGCTCGACACGGACTGCGCCGGCTGGATCGCCGTGGCACTGCAGCGCCACGGTGTCGCGCCGCAGCGCCTGACGCTGGAGCTGCTGGATGCGCAGGCGTTCGACACGCAGGCCCACGGCGCCGCGATCGAGCGCCTGCGCGCGCTCGGCGTGCGCCTGGCGATGGACGACCTCGGCACCGGCTACAGCAGCATCGAGCGGCTGGCCGACCTGCACAGATCGG
>JAKAHP010000133.1 GCA_021825505.1 Pseudomonadota bacterium | reverse complement strand
GGTCTCCACCGGCTGCAGCGTGGCGTGCAGCTCGGCGATCTCGCGCATCATCTCGGCGTCGACGGTGACGCGCCCGGCGGTATCGACGAGCAGCACGTCGACGTGGTGGCGGCGCGCGTAGTCGACCGCGCGCCGCGCGATGTCCAGCGGCTTCTCGTCGGGCGTCGACGGCAGGAATTCGGCGCCCGCCTGCGCGGTGACGGTCTGCAGTTGCGCGATCGCCGCCGGTCGGTAGACGTCGCACGACACCGTCAGCACCTTCTTGCGCTGGCGCTCGACCAGCCACTTGGCCAGCTTCGCCGTCGTCGTCGTCTTGCCCGCGCCCTGCAGGCCGGCCATCAGCACGATCGCAGGCGGCTGCACCGCGAGGTTCAGCCCCGACACGCCCTCGCCCATCAGCGCGGCGAGTTCGCGGTGCACGACGCCGACCAGGGCCTGCCCCGGAGACAGCGAGCCGACCACTTCCTGGCCCAGCGCGCGCTCCTTGACGCGCTGCGTGAACTCGCGCACGACCGGCAGCGCGACGTCGGCCTCGAGCAGCGCCAGGCGCACTTCGCGCAACATGTCGGCGATGTTCGATTCGGTGATGCGCGCCTCGCCGCGCATCGTTTTCACGACGCGCGACAGCCGCTGGGTCAGATTGTTGAGCATGGTGGGGGCACTGCTCGGGGCAGCGGCACGGGCCTCGGTTACACTGAAATGATGTGGATTTTAGTCAACGGCACAGCCTTCACCTTTTACCTGCTCGCGTCCTTCCTCGCGCGCCCACGGCTTGCGCCGGCCGCGCGCGGTGGCGCGATGCCGGGCACGCGCGACGCAGCGACGCTGGCGATGCTGCTGGCCTGGATCGCGCACGCCGCCAGCTTCCTGCTCGTGTTCGAAGGTCTGCACGATCCCGACTTCGGCTTCGCCCCGGCGCTGTCGCTGACCTTCTGGCTGGTCGCCGCGGTGTACTGGGTGGAAAGCCTGTACTACCCGCTGCAAGGCCTGCGCGCCTGGATCTGCCTGCTCGCGGCGATCTCGCTGCTGCTGACCTGGTTTTTCCCGCCCGACCGGCTCGCGCCGCACGGCGCCGGCATCGAGTTCTCGCTGCACTGGGCGCTGGGCATCGCCGCCTACGGGCTGTTCGGCGCCGCGGTGCTGCACGGGCTGATGCTGCGCTCGGCCGAGCGCGCGCTGCACCGGCGCAAGGCGCGCATCGCGGGGCTCGGCCCCGAATTGCCGCTGCTGACGCTGGAGAAGCTCACCTACCGGCTGGTGGCGCTGGGCTTTGTCTTCCTCAGCGCGTCGCTGGTATTCGCGATGCTGTTCAGCACGCGCCTGTTCGGGCGTCCGTTCGAGCTCAACCACCAGACCGTGTTCGGGGTGGCCTCGTGGCTGCTGTTCGCCGCGCTGCTGCTCGGGCGCGGCCTGCTCGGCTGGCGCGGTCGGCGCGCGCTGCGCTGGTTGTTCACCGGCTCGGCGCTGCTGCTGCTGAGCTACGTCGGGTCGCGCTTCGTGCTCCAGGTCATTCTGCACCGTTGAAGTACCTGATCGCCTTCGTCGTCGCCATCGGCGCGCTGCTGCTGCTCAAACGCGGCCAGCGCCAGCGCGAACGCGACATCGGCACGCCGCGCGAACGCGGCCCCGAGCCGATGCACCCATGCCGACACTGCGGCGTGCACGTACCGGCCAGTCGCTGCATCTGGCGCGACGGCGAGCCGTACTGCAGTGTGGAGCATGCCGACCTGGGCTGACACGCTGCTCGACGCCGCCGACGACGCCAGCGTCGGTCGCCGGCTGCGACAGCGCGTGGTGGGCGACGTGCAGCCCAGCCGCGAGCGACTGCGTGCCTACCGCCTGCTGTGCTGGTCGCGGCTGGCGATGGGCAGCCTGTTGCTGGGCTGGTTCGCGCTGCGCTCGCCTCCGGGTCACGCCGGCATGCTGCTGGGCAGCGGCTATGTCACGCTGGCCGTCGGCCAGCTGGTGCTGGCGCTGCGCAGCAGCCGCGCCTTCGCCTGGCAGATGCTCGGGGCGGTCGTGATCGACCTCGCCGGCTTCGGCGCGATGCAGTTCGTCGCCGGCGACGCGGCACGCGAATTCGTGCTGTGCTACGCCTTGCCGGTGCTGATCGCGGGGCTTTACGGCACCTTGCGCTTCGCGCTGGCCAGCGCAGCCAGTGTCGCGCTGCTGCTGCTGGCGCAGGCGGCGTGGACCCAGCAGGGGCATGGCGGCGACGCACTGCTGGCCGCGGGCGTGGTGGGCGCCGCCTACATCGTGATCGGGCTGCTGGCGCAGGCGCTGGCGCAACGCCTGGCGCGCCAGGAGGAAAGCGCGCGCGTCAGTGAGGATCGCGCGGCGCGCCAGCTGGCGATCAACCGCCATGTGCTGCTCGAACATCCCGACGGCGTGCTCGTGCTCGATGCCGCGCTGCGCGTCGAAAGCGCGAACCCGGCCGCCGGACGGCTGCTCGGACTGCGCGAGTGGGAACTCGGCGAAGGCCGCGCGCTGGCCACCTATCCGGGCGCGGCCGAACTGGCCGCCGCGCTGCGCGAGCCCGCTGCCGCACCGCCGCACGCACTGACCTTCGACGGCCCCGAGGGCCTGCACCTGCAGGCGCGCGTGCAGCCGCTGCGCCAGTTGCCGGGCGGCCCGGCGTTCCTGGTGTTCGTGCAGGACCTGCGCGCGATCGGCGAGCAGCTGCAGCAGGAGAAGCTCGCGGCGCTCGGACGCCTGGTGGCCGCGGTCGCGCACGAAATCCGCAACCCGCTGGGCGCGATCGGCCAGGCCAACCAGCTCGGCGCCGAGCCCGACCTCAGCGACACGCAGCGTGCGCGCATGCACGAGCTCATCGAGCAGAACGTCGAGCGCCTGAACCGCATCGTCGAGGACGTGCTCGACCTCGGGCGCGGCAGCGCGCGCACCGGCGGCGAGCTGCAGCCGATGCGCCTGCTGCTCGAGTTGCAGGCCGAGTCCGACGATGGCGCACGCATCGCGCTGCGCGCCGACGATCCGGCCGCGACGCTGAATTTCGACGCGCAACACCTGCGCCGGGTGCTGGTCAACCTGCTGGGCAACGCGCGACGCTACGCCAGTGCGAAAGACGGCGCGATCCGCGTGCGTCTACGGGGTTCACCGCGGGTGCGCGAGCTCGGCGTGGCCAACGACGGGCCGCTGGTCGCGCCCGAGCTGCGCGCGCAACTGTTCGAGCCCTTCTTCACGACCGACAGCCGCGGCACCGGGCTTGGCTTGTATATTTGCCAGGAACTGT
Source organism: Pseudomonadota bacterium (assembly GCA_021825505.1). Classification (GTDB taxonomy): domain Bacteria; phylum Pseudomonadota; class Gammaproteobacteria; order Burkholderiales; family Burkholderiaceae_C; genus Thiomonas_A. The sequence goes on along the minus strand of JAKAHP010000133.1, from coordinate 4,760 downwards.
GCGCGCGCTACGGCGCCAGCATCGAATACCGCGTGCGCCAGGCCGGAACCGAAGCAGCCTACGGCGAGTTCGTCATCCGCCAGGGTGCGCGCGGCTGAAATCATGCACGATACGACGAAACCGATACGCATCCTCGTCGTCGACGACGAGCCCGACCTGCGCGAGATCTACGCGCTGACCCTGATCCGCGAAGGCTGGGAAGTGGCCGAGGCGGCCAGCGTCGGCGACGCGCGCGCCCAACTCGAGCAGCAGAGCTTCGACGTGGCCATCGTCGACATGCGCCTGCCCGACGGCGAAGGCCTGGACCTGCTCGGCTGGCTGGCCGCGCAGCGCCGCGGCGAACGCGTGATCATGGCCACCGCCTACGGCAATGCCGCCACCGCGGTGCAGGCGCTGAAGACCGGGGCCTTCGACTACCTGACCAAGCCGGTCGACCTGCGCCAGCTGCGCCAGGTCGTGCGCTCGGCGCTGGCGCTGGGCAGCGCCGCGGCCGAGCCGGCCCCGGCCCCCGCACTGCAGGCCATGGTCGGCGAATCGGCGCCGATGCGCGCGGTCAAGGAGGCGCTGCGCCGCGCCGCGCGCAGCATGGCGCCGGTGCTGATCCAGGGCGAGTCGGGCACCGGCAAGGAGCTTGCCGCACGCGCCCTGCACGAGCTGAGCAACCGCGCCGCGGGCCCGTTCGTGCCGGTCAACTGCAGTGCGATTCCCGAGCACCTGCTCGAGGCGGAATTCTTCGGCTACCGCAAGGGCGCGTTCACCGGTGCGCTCGAGGCCCACGACGGTTTCTTCGCGGCGGCCGCCGGCGGCACGCTGTTTCTCGACGAGATCGGCGAGCTGCCGCTGGCGATGCAGGCCAAGCTGCTGCGCGCGGTGCAGGAGCGGCGCGTGCGCGCGATCGGCGAGACCGCCGAGACGCCGGTCGACGTGCGCCTGGTCAGCGCGACCCACCGCGACCTGGCGCGCTGCGTCGCCGAGGGCCTGTTCCGCCAGGATCTGTACTACCGCATCAACGTGATCGACGTCACGCTGCCGGCGCTGCGCGAGCGCCTCGACGACTTGCCGCGACTGGCCGATGCGCTGCTCGCACGCATGCGCGCCGAACAGCAGCGCCCGGCATTGCGGCTGGGCGGCGACGCGCTCGCACTGCTCGCGCGCCGCGCCTTCAGCGGCAATGTGCGCGAGCTCGAGAACGTGCTGCAGCGTGCCGCGGCGCTGGCCGCCAGCGACACCATCGGCGCCGCCGACCTCGGTGCGCCGGGCACGAGCACGCCGCCGCCGAGCGCATCCGCAGCACTCGCCGACGCCTCTGCCGACCCCGGCGCCGAGCTGCCCGCGCTGCCGCTGGATCTGCCCGCCCACCTCGATCGCGTCGAGCGCGCGATCCTGCTCGAAGCCTTGCGCCGCACGCGCTTCAACCGCACCGCGGCGGCGCAACTGCTCGGGCTGAACCTGCGCCAGATCCGCTACCGCATCGAGCGCCTCGGCATCGACGACGACGATGCGCGCTGACGCCGACTTCGACGACGGCTGGTACGCGCCCGCGCAGCGCCGCGACTCGCCGCACTTCGACGCGCGCCCGCCCGGCTGCTCGATCGACCTGATCGTGATGCACGCGATCTCGCTGCCAGCCGGGCAGTTCGGCGGCCGCTACATCGACGACCTGTTCCTCGGCCGTCTCGATACCGCGGCCGATCCCGCGCTGGCCGATCTCGCCGGACTGCGCGTGTCGGCGCATTTCCTGGTGCGTCGCGACGGTGCGCTGGCGCAATACGTGTCGTGCGCACAACGTGCCTGGCACGCCGGCGTGTCGAGCCACCATGGCCGCACGCGCTGCAACGATTTCAGCATCGGCATCGAGCTCGAGGGCAGCGACCACGAGGCCTTCGAGGCGGCGCAGTACGCGACCCTGGCACGGCTGCTGCCCGCGCTATGCCGGGCCTATCCGATACGCGACATCGTCGGCCACAGCGACATCGCGCCGCAGCGCAAGACCGACCCCGGCCCCTGCTTCGACTGGGCCGCGCTGCGCCGCATCGACGAGCTGCCGCCGGCGCTGTTCGGCGCGCACCCGGACTGACCCGCGAGGCGCCCTTCGCAACATACCCTTAGCAGCATGGCGCGCCAGGGTTAAGCACTAGGAATGGGGTGTTGCATCACCATGCGACACTAGATATAGTGCGCCCATTGTCTTTGCGCCGCGCTGTTCGATACTGCCCCGGCGCCCCGATTCGGGAGCCCGATGCGATGAAGTATCCCGAGCAGCCACGCGCCGCGCAAAGCGCGAATCCCCCGTCCCGCGAGCCGCGGCGCGCACCCCGCGCCACGGCCCGATGCACCCCGCCCGAACCAGGAGAAGCCGCGTGAATCCGTCCGCCGTCACCGAGTCCCCCGCGCCATCGCTGCCCCCCATCGCGGAGCCTGCTGCCGCCGAGCAACCCTATGTCGACTACCGTGTGATCCGGCGCAACGGTGCCGTTGTCGGCTTCGAGCCGGCGAAAATCCAGGTCGCGCTGACCAAGGCCTTTCTCGCCGTCAACGGCGGCTCCAGCGCGGCCTCGGCCAGCATGCGCGAACAGGTCGAGGAACTGACCGCAGCGGTGGTGCGCGCGCTGTTGCGCAGCCGACCCGGCGGCGGCACCTTCCACATCGAGGACGTGCAGGACCACGCCGAACTGGCGCTGATGCGCGGCGGCCACCACGAGGTCGCGCGCGCCTACGTGCTGTACCGCGAGCGCCGCGCGCAGGAGCGCGCCCAGCGCCGCGCGCAGGCGCCGGCGACCGCCGCGCTGCATGTGGTCGACGACGGCGTGCGCCGCCCGCTCGACCTCGACGCGCTGGCCGCGCTGGTGCACTCGGCCTGCGCCGGGCTCGGCGACGACGTGCGCGCCGAACCGGTGCTGGCCGAGGCGCAACGCAACCTGTACGACGGCGTGCCGCTGGGCGAGGTCTACAAGGCGGCGATCCTGGCTGCGCGCACCCTGATCGAGAGCGACCCGGGCTACGCCCAGGCCGCCGCCCGGCTGCTGCTGCACACGGTGCGCCGCGAAGTGCTGCGCGAGGACGTCGCGCCCGACGCGATGGCGCAGCGCTACCCCGAGTACTTCCCGCGCTTCATCAAGGAAGGCATCGCGCTGGAGCTGATCGACGAGCGCCTGGGCCAGTTCGATCTGGCGCGGCTGGGCGCGGCGCTGAAGGCCGAGCGCGACCTCGACTTCGATTACCTCGGGCTGCAGACGCTGTACGACCGCTATTTCCTGGCCGATCGCGCCGACACCGCGCGCAACAAGGACGGGCGTCGCATCGAGTTGCCGCAGGCCTTCTTCATGCGCGTCGCGATGGGACTGGCGCTGGGCGAGATCGACCGCGAGGCGCGTGCCATCGAGTTCTACGACGTGCTGTCGAGCTTCGACTTCATGTCGAGCACGCCGACCCTGTTCAATGCCGGCACACGCCGCCCGCAGCTGTCGAGCTGCTACCTGACGACGGTCGCCGACGAACTCGACGGCATCTACGAGGCGATCAAGGAAAACGCGCTGCTGTCGAAGTTCGCCGGCGGCCTGGGCAACGACTGGACGCGGGTGCGCGCGCTGGGCAGCCACATCAAGGGTACCAACGGGCGCTCGCAAGGCGTGGTGCCGTTCCTGAAGGTGGTCAACGACACCGCGGTGGCGGTCAACCAGGGCGGCAAGCGCAAGGGCGCGGTGTGCGCCTATCTGGAGACCTGGCACCTCGACATCGAGGAGTTCCTCGAGCTGCGCAAGAACACCGGCGACGACCGGCGCCGCACGCATGACATGAACACCGCGAACTGGATTCCGGATCTGTTCATGAAGCGGGTGCTCGAAGGCGGCAACTGGACACTGTTCTCACCGTCCGACGTGCCCGACCTGCACGACCGTTTCGGCGCCGACTTCGAGCAGGCCTACCTGCGCTACGAGGAACGCGCCGCGCGCGGCGAACTCAAACTGCACAAGACGGTGGCGGCGACCCAGCTGTGGCGCAAGATGCTGTCGATGCTGTTCGAGACCGGGCACCCGTGGATCACCTTCAAGGATGCATGCAATGTGCGCAGCCCGCAGCAGCATGTCGGCGTCGTGCACTCGAGCAATCTGTGCACCGAAATCACGCTCAACACCTCCGACAGCGAGATCGCGGTGTGCAACCTCGGCTCGGTCAATCTGGTCGCGCACATGCGCCAGGATGCCGAAGGCCGCTGGAGCCTCGATCCCGCGCGCCTCAAGCGCACCGTGTCGACCGCGATGCGCATGCTCGACAACGTCATCGACATCAACTACTACGCGGTGGCGAAGGCGCGCAACGCGAACCTGCGCCATCGCCCGGTCGGGCTGGGCATCATGGGCTACCAGGACTGCCTGCATCTGGCGCGCATCCCCTACGCGTCGAGCGCTGCTGTCGAGTTCGCCGATCGCTCGATGGAGGCGGTGTGCTACCAGGCCTACTGGGCATCGACCGAACTGGCGCAGGAGCGCGGCCGCTACCCCAGCTACGCCGGCTCGCTGTGGGATCGCGGCATCCTGCCGCACGACACGCTGGCGCTGCTCGCCGAGCAGCGCGGCGGCCACGTCGAGGTCGACGCGTCCACTTCGCTGGATTGGGACGCGCTGCGCGCGCGCATCGCCGCGCACGGCATGCGCAACTCGAACTGCGTGGCGATCGCGCCGACCGCGACGATCTCCAACATCATCGGCGTCGACGCCTGCATCGAGCCGACGTTCCAGAACCTGTACGTCAAGTCGAAT